>JAFVAC010000091.1 GCA_017476265.1 Clostridia bacterium | reverse complement strand
GACGTCTTCATCCCCGGCATTATGGAGCACGTTGAGCGGACCGGCGTCCATTCCGGCGACAGTATCAGCGTCTACCCGACTTTCTCGGTCAGCAAACGCGCTAAGGACGTCATCATCGACTATACGAAAAAACTGGGTCTGGGGATCGGCATAATCGGTCTGTACAATATTCAGTTTATCGTAGACAAAAACGAGGACGTGTTTGTCATAGAAGTCAATCCGCGCTCCTCCAGGACAGTGCCGTTTTTATCGAAATCGACCGAGTATTCGCTGGCGGATATAGCCACGTTGACTATGCTCGGAAAATCGTTGAAGGAGCAGGGATTAACAAAGACTTATCCGGAAGAAAAGAAAAGGTGGTATGTAAAAGCACCGGCGTTTTCTTTCTCAAAGCTGTCGGGACTGGACGCCTATCTTTCCCCCGAGATGAAGTCAACCGGAGAGGCGATAGGCTATGACAACAAACTGACCAGAGCGTTGTATAAAGCGCTTCAGTCTTCGGGAATGAACGTCGCCAATTACGGCACGGTCTTTGTGACGATAGCCAACAGGGACAAAGAAGAAGCACTTCCTTTGATACGCCGTTTTTATAACCTTGGCTTTAATATTGAGGCGACGGTAGGAACGGCAAACTTTTTGAAAGAACACGGCATCCGCACGCGAGTCAAGAAGAAGATCAAAGAGGGTAGCGAAGAGATCTTGGAGTCCATTCGTAAAGGCTATGTCAATTATATCATCAACACGAGAGATATAGACGCGTCAATGAATACCCAATCGGACGGCTATCTGATCCGCCGATGCGCCGTGGAAAACAACGTCACGATCTTTACCGCATTGGATACCGTAAAAGTCCTGTTGGATGTTTTGGAAGAAATCACGATTACCGTATCCACAATCGACGATTAAGGGAGCCCAAAATGGAAAGAAGAGTTTTTTCTGTCATAGATAATGTCCGACTGAACGAGACTGTCTTCGACCTGAGATTGGCGGGCGATACGAGTGGTATTACCGCTCCGGGACAGTTCGTCGATCTTGACGTAGACGGACTGTACCTTAGGCGACCGATCTCCATTTGCGATTACGACGAAGGCTCCATTCGCTTAGTGTATAAGGTGGTCGGAAAGGGGACGGTGATCATGTCCGCTTTCGGACCGGGGAAAAAGATAGATTTATTGTTGCCGCTCGGCAATGGATTTGATCGGAATAAATCCGGCGATCGCCCTGTCCTGATCGGCGGCGGCGTTGGAGTCCCGCCACTCCTTGCTTTGGCAAAAGATCTTATGAGTAAGGGCAAGGACGTCAAGGTGGCTTTGGGATTCAACAGTAAGAGCGATATCATTTTATATCGTGACTTTTGTGAAGTAGTCGGAGAGAAAAACGTATTTGTCTCTACCGTAGACGGCTCGTTCGGGAAAAAGGGATTTGTTACGGCAATCGTCCCCGATGGATCATTTTGCTATGCGTGCGGTCCTTTGCCGATGTTAAAAAGCATATCGGAAAAGATCAAAATGCGTGCGGAACTCAGTCTGGAAAGTCGCATGGGCTGTGGGTTCGGCGCGTGTATGGGCTGTTCCATTATGACTAAAGAAGGGGCGAAAAGAGTCTGTAAAGAGGGTCCAGTCTTCGATAAAGAGGTGTTGATATGGTAGATACATCCGTTCGGTTTTCCGATCTATTATTGGACAATCCCGTAGTGCCGGCAAGCGGAACATTTGGCTATGGAAAAGAATATGCCGAACTGTACGATATCAATTTGCTTGGCTCATTTTCCTTTAAGGGAACGACGCTTACTCCGCGTTTCGGCAATCCGACTCCGAGGATCGCCGATTGTACCTCGGGGATGATCAATTCCGTCGGGTTGCAGAATCCCGGCGTAGAGGAAGTCCTGCATTCCGTTTTGCCGGAGATGAGAGGATATTTTCATAAAAAAGTCATCGCCAACGTGTGTGGCTTTTCTATCGAAGAATATGTTGAGACGGCGCGGAGATTGTCGGAAGATGAATCGGTGGGAATCCTTGAGATCAATATCAGCTGTCCCAACGTCCAACACGGCGGGATGAGCTTTGGTACCGATGAAAAGATGGCCTATGAAGTGACAAGAGCGGTAAAACGTGCTGTAAAAAAACCCGTTATGATGAAATTGACGCCCAACGCCCCGGATATCTGTCGGATAGCAAAAGCTTGCGAAGACGGAGGTGCGGATGCTGTCAGTTTGATCAATACGCTTTTGGGCATGCGTATCGACTTAAAGAGCAAGAGACCCGTTATTCACAATATCAAAGGAGGCTTTTCCGGACCGGCTGTTTTTCCGATCGCGCTTCGGATGGTCTACGACGTATATAATACGGTCCGTATTCCTATTATGGGTATGGGTGGGGTCTCGTCGGCGGAGGACGTCATCGAAATGATGCTCGCGGGCGCCACCGCGGTGCAAGTAGGCACGGCGAATTTGAAAAACCCGTATGCCTGCAAAGAGATCATAGAAAATTTGCCGAAAGCGATGTCGTTTTACGGCGTGGATCGTTTACAAAATATTATTGGGGAGGCACATTGACAATGGCTAAAGACGTAATAGTCGCTTTGGATTTTAAGGACAAGAAAACGACGTTGGATTTTTTAGATCGTTTCGTTGAGAAAAAACCTTTCGTAAAGATAGGGATGGAGCTGTTTTATGCCGAAGGACCTTCTATTGTGAAGGAGATCAAAGCAAGAGGGCATAAGGTATTCCTTGACCTGAAACTGCATGATATTCCGAATACCGTAAAAAAAGCGATGAGTCGCTTGTCGGGTTTGGACGTGGATATGTGCAATCTGCACGCTGCGGGTGGCAGCGAGATGATGAAAGCGGCGATAGAAGGGCTCACGCGCGCGGATGGGAGTCGTCCCATATTGATCGCGGTGACGATCCTGACGAGTATCGGACAAGAGACGCTCGAAGACGAGATATTGATAAAAAAAGATATAAAGTCTGTTGTCGGAGCATATGCGAGCCTTGCCGCAAAAAGCGGATTGGATGGGGTCGTTTGTTCTCCTTTGGAGGCGAGTTATGTAAAACAGGTTTGCGGGGACGGTTTTTTGACCGTTACTCCCGGAGTCAGATTCGCCGATGGAGAAGTTGGGGATCAGGTACGCGTAACGACCCCGGCAAGAGCGAAAGAACTCGGTTCCGACTATATCGTCGTAGGCAGACCGATCACGGCGTCGGATGATCCCGTCGCCGCCTACAACAGAGCGTGCAAAGAATTTTTAGCATAAGAGAGGAGGAAATATGATTAAAACGATTGCAGAAGATCTACTGAGAATAAAAGCCGTTTTTTTGCGCCCGGAAATGCCCTTTACTTGGGCTAGCGGGATCAAGAGCCCCATTTATTGCGACAATAGATTGACTCTGTCTTATCCCGATGTCAGAAGAGACGTCGAACAAGGGTTAAAAGTCTTGATCGAGGAGAATTTCCCCGAGGCGGAAGTCCTGATGGGGACGAGTACCGCAGGGATCGCGCACGCTGCGATCGTAGGGTATCTTGCCGATCTGCCCATGGGATACGTTCGTTCTTCCGCCAAAGATCACGGCAGGACGAACCGTATCGAAGGCAAGTTGGAGAAAGGACAAAAAGTCGTCGTCGTAGAAGACCTTATCAGCACGGGAGGAAGCGTGATCGAGGTGGTCAACGCCCTTCGTGAAGAAGGCGCCGACGTGCTGGGGATCGTAAGTATTTTCACCTACGGTATGCAGAAGGGACTGGACAGACTGGCGGAAGCGAAAGTAAAAAACGTAAGCCTTTGCAATTTGGACGTCTTGACGGAAGTCGCGGTCGAAAAGGGATACATTACGAACGAGCAAAGAGCGGCAATCATTCGTTTCCGCAACAATCCTTCCGATGAAAGTTGGATAACAAAGTAAACAATAAAGGCATATGAGGCATTTACTGGATATCGTTGATTTGAGTGAGCAAGAAATCTATTCTTTGATAGAAAAGGCGCAGGATATTATGCAGCGTCCGACAAAATATCAGGACGTTTTGCGCTACCGCAAAGTCGCTACGTTGTTTTTTGAGCCGAGTACAAGAACAAGGTTGAGCTTCGAGGCGGCTGCAATGGAACTCGGGGCGAACGTGATCGGCTTTCAATCGGCGGCGGCAAGTTCCACCGCAAAAGGCGAATCAATAGGCGATACGGTCAGGACGGTATCGAATTATGCCGATATCATCGTGATGCGTCATCCGGTGGAGGGAGCGCCTTATGCGGCGGTTCTTGATTCGGAAGTCCCGATCATCAACGCCGGCGACGGAGGGCATAATCATCCTACGCAGACATTGGCGGATCTGCTTACGATCTATAGGAGAAAGGAGACTTTTGACGGACTGACGATCGGCGTATGCGGCGATCTGAAATACGGAAGAACAGTACACTCTCTTTTGAGAGCAATGTCACGCTATCAAAACGTCCGATTTGTGTGTATTTCTCCCAAAGAATTAAGACTTCCCGAGTATATGACGGAATTTCTTCGTGACAAAAGAATAGACTATACAGAAACGGTCGATATGGAAGAATACATGTCGGAACTCGACGTTTTGTATATGACAAGAGTGCAAAGAGAGAGGTTTGACGATAAAAACGAATATGAACGGCTGAAAGACAGCTATATTCTTTCCGAAAGCAAGTTGACGACAGCTCGCGCCGATATGTGCATTTTGCATCCGCTTCCTCGCGTCAATGAGATAGCTAAAGAGGTCGATATGGACAAAAGAGCGGCTTATTTCGAACAGGTAAAAAACGGAAAGTATATGCGTATGGCGCTCATCCTGTTTTTGCTCGACCATAGGAATGACCCGACTCAGTTCGTTTCTTTGGATCATACAGCCGATAGATGTCGGAATCCGAAATGCATTTTACAATTTGAATCGGCACTTCCCGGGTTGACGCGCACAATCGGGACCAAAAAGAGATGCTACTATTGCGAGTCTCTAATTTAATACTTATTTGTAGCTGTGGCTACAGATAATAGAAAAAGAATAATTCGCTTGCTCATTCATATACTATATTATATGGAAGAGCGAGCGATTTTTTTCCCTAAGGATGAAAGGATCAGGATCTATTTGAAATCGATCTTGGCAAAAAACGGAGTCACGTTTCAGGAGGCAGAGGAAAAAGATCATCTGATCGTACGCGCGACAATAGACGAGAAAACATATTTTCATATGGTATTGGGTTGCCTCGAAAATTTTTTTAAGACAAAGATTATCTGCTCGTGCATTCCTAAGGCGTCTTTTGACAAGATGGGGTTTTATGCGCTTGTCGGTGCGGTCAAGAGCATTGACGAAGACAAAGATATAGAAAAAATAAAAAGAGTGCTGCCGAGGTCATCTATCTGCAATTTAGAAGGACTGGTGCGTTTTGGAAAAGAGAGTTTATATCTTGATTGGTTGAATCTGGGCAGCATGACGGCAAAACTCTATAGTCAATGTAACAATGAAGACGATGTGTTTGCTCTTTGCATTTTTATGTTGGGGATCCACGAAGGCGCGGGCAACAATCTTTATATAGATACCGAGGGACATCTTTATAAGAAGAAGGACGGAAACAATGCGGGAATTGACGTCGTCCGGGTTTTTGACGATGACGATCATGACTTTATCTATACTGTCACCGGGAGTCAACCGTATGACGTGGTGGTCTCCGCGCCGGAGAAGATCTCTCCGGTAGTCCTTTTCGCCATACGGTCTCTCGGAAGAATCGGTCAATAAAAGACAAAAATAGACAAAAATTCCGAAGAATATAATTGACAGGTTGCGAATAATGATGTAGTATAATAAAAGAAAACAGATAAAGTTTTCAATTTATCAGCTATTTGACGAGAATTTGTTTTAGTAGGATAGTTCTCAAATTCAGTAAAAGACGGCAAGAATAAAAGTTGAGTTTATAAGAGCATAAACGTATTTTTATAAATTGTCGAAAATTGTCGAAATTTGTCGATACGGACAATTCGACATTCGCTTGGAGGAAAACTCTTACGTTCATTCATTACACAAGGGAATATCTCAATAATTTATCCATTTACGGACTGCGAGGATTGGCGGAGATGTATCGCCTGTCGGACTACGTCGCATTAGATAAAAAAGAACTGGTAGACAAACTCTACGTTTTTTTCCTTCAGGAAGAGGAGAGAAACAAAGACTTGTTTGTATCGATAGAAACAACGTCGCAAGAAGATAACAAACAAAAGACGCAAGAGGAAAAAGACGAGGAGTTCCGCGAGCAATACCGCGTGGAAGACGGGCCGGATGGAAAAATCAGATATAACCCCTTTTTGGGTGGCGAAAAGATCGATCCGACAAAACTGGAAGATAAATTTGAAGATACGCCCATTTACAAGAGTCAAACGATCAAAGAAATGATAGAAGAAGTCGAAGAGATGAAAAAAGCCCTGATTCCGATAAAAATGGAAGACGGAAGGACTTTATATTTGGGAGAGACTCCCGAGTCACAAAAAATCTATTTCAATAACGTGAGGAATGGTATGAAAAAAGAAGTTGAGCCAAAACAACCCGTCGCCGAGGAAGTAAACGAATCGCTACCGGCAGAAAAACCGAAGCGCAAGACGACGAGAAAAACGAAAGTCGCACCCAAAGACAGTGCCCTTTTGCCCGGGGATGAGGAGACGGTGCCTCTTCTTGTCGCCGAGGACAAAGAAATCGGAACGGAAGTAGATAAAGCCGAAAATTCCAATATAAATGTATCTATAGATACAAATAATGAGGAAAAAGAATCCAACAGGGAAATAGGGGAAGAGTCGTCGGAATCCGACCGTATCGCCACTCGGACAAAGAGGTCTTTTTCTTCCGTTCGTCAAAATAAGTCGCAGGACGACTATCAAAGGCAAAGAAAAAAGCCGCTCAACAATAGCCGTGATTTCGACAACAATCCCGACTCCCGTGAGTACAAAGACGCCAATTATTTAGAAAACGACGACTCTATTCCCGTCGAGTATAAAGAAGGTGTATTGGAGATCATGGCTGACGGCTATGGTTTTTTACGCGCAAACAACTACGAGTCCGGTGAAAACGACGCCTATGTTTCGGCGACGCGGATCAAGCGAAGCGGTCTCAGAAAAGGTGATTACGTCAAGGCGGAAGCGAAAAAAATATGTGAAAACCGCCCCGCGGGCGTGACGAAAGTTCTGGAAGTGAACGGGTTCTCTCCCGAAGCGGCATTCCGCAGAAAAAATTTCGACTCCCTGACCCCGATCTATCCGGATCAAAGATATCGTTTGGAGATACCCGGAAGCAATACCGATTTTGCCATTCGTTGCATCGACCTCGTAGCTCCTATCGGCAGAGGGCAGCGTTCGATGATCGTATCTCCGCCTAAAGCCGGCAAGACGACTTTGTTGAAGTCCATCGCAAAGAGCATCGCCGTCAACTATCCCGAGGCGCATCTGATCGTTTTGTTGGTTGACGAACGTCCGGAGGAAGTGACGGATATGAAGCGTTTTGTTAAAGGAGAAGTCGTCTATTCCACCTTTGACGAATTGCCCGAGCATCACACCAAAGCGGCGGAGCTCGTCTTAGAGAGAGCAAAGCGCCTTGTGGAGATGGATCAGGACGTCGTCATTTTGATGGATTCTTTGACCAGGCTTGCGCGCGCGTATAACCTCACCATCGCGCCGACGGGACGGACGCTTTCCGGTGGCGTCGATCCGGGTGCTCTGTACAGCCCAAAACGCTTTTTCGGTGCCGCCAGGAACATTGAGAACGGCGGAAGCCTGACGATCATTGCGACGGCGCTCGTTGACACGGGCAGCAGAATGGACGACGTCATCTACGAAGAGTTCAAGGGGACGGGTAATATGGAGATCCATCTTGACCGCCGATTGAGCGAAAGGAGGATCTTCCCGGCTATCGACTTGTATCGAAGCGGTACGCGACGTGACGAGATGCTTTTGGATCAGGATGAGATCGGCGGAATATGGGGCATCCGTAAGATGTTAAGTGCCGGCGGCACTACGTCTGACGCCACCGAGACGCTTATCAATATGATGATCAAGACGAAGACGAATAAAGAGTTTATCGAACAACTCAATCTTCAGTTAAAGCGCATGAAAGACAACGGCTATTTGACGTGATCTTGCGTTGAAGCTAAAAACGGATCCCGGTCGTACGTTACGATCGGGATTTTTATATTTTTCGGGAGAACAAGCAAACCGTCGCCAAAATAAAACAGAGTATCGACATGGACAAGTAATAGATCTTCAGCGGCGTCAAAAAAGAAAAGATCGCTAAAGAAACACTGGATAAGAAGAACCATTTCGCTCTTTTTCTAAGAAAGATATCATTCAAAATGGTCCGTAATGACGTCAGAAAGCCGGAAATACCGTTCTTTTTATAATACAAAAGGGTACTTTTAACAGTTTTCTTCTTTTTTTCGGAATCGTTATTCAGGATATTGTCCGGCAGTTTGTTTTGTCTATATAAGTAAGACAGCACCTTTGCGCTCGGGACGAACTCTATGACGACAGGAAGTTTTTTTGCAAATAAAAGAATGTCTCGAGTGCAATTTTTTCCGAGGATCAACACCTTTTCAGGTTTACTTTGCACAGAACAACGATACGCCTTTGTCACGTCTTCATATCCGACGGAACCGAACTTATAACAGGGGACGAGCAAAAGTCGCTCACAATCGACGGTAAAAAGAATTCCGCAATCGACGATTTCGGGAGAAAAGCAATTCGGTAAGGCATTCGCAAAAAAGGATAATTGATCATTCTGCCCCATCACGGCGAACAGCAGTTCGAGATCGATCGTCCTCATTTTCTTTTTTGCATGGACTCGGGAGATCAGAAGTCGAAGGACCCTTTCACCGAGAATAAACAACAAAAACGACAAGATCAGACTGAAGGGCCAATTGCCCGAGAGCGATACGCATAAAAATGTCATTGCCAAAAAAGCCGAAAGTCCGATGACGATCTTGTCGAGGATACTCATAGTACGATTTTTGACGAAATGCAAAAAAAGTAATCAAGTATTTTCACAGAATAGTTGAAAATAGTATTTGTCGTAGAGTATAATAAACCGTATGAGAACAGGTATATTCGGCGGAGCGTTTGATCCGTTTCATCAAGAACACAAAAACGTAATAATCGCAGCCAAGGAAGAGTTAGAACTGGACAAAATAATAGTTTTACCCAGTTATTTACCACCCCATAAATCCAATATCGTCACGCCGTATGAAGATCGTGAAGCGATGGTCATTGCCGGCTGTCGCGATTTACCGTATGTGATAGTCGATGACCTTGAGAGACGCAGAGGGGGCGTCAATCCAACCTCGGAGATATTACCGATTCTCAAACAAGCAAATCCTGACGACGAAATGTATCTTATCATCGGAGGGGACAGCGCCAGAGATTTTCACAGTTGGATCAATCCGAAAAAGATCGCGGACATAGCAAAAATCGCTATTGTTTCACGCAGTGGGGCTGACGATATCGACGCTTATGCAGCGCAAATCAGAGAGGATTATGGTGCGGACGTAACCGTTCTTCAATATAAGGGGGGCGAGATATCGAGTTCGGCTCTGAGGGCGTCGCTCTTTGCCGGCGTGGTGCCGGAGGGGTTGCCGGAAGGCGTTTCTTCCGTCATTGAAGAGAGAAAACTGTACCGCCAATACACAGATCTTGTAGAACGGTTGAGACATGATCTCTCAAAAAAACGGTTTATGCACTCCGTTGGTACGGCTGTTTATGCAGTGGGGTTCTGTTCGCGTCTGCATCTGCCGTATGAAGATGTTTTTGTTGCCGCGATCCTTCATGATTGCGGAAAAGAGCGAGCGGAAGAGGTCCTGGGGATCCCGTCCGGCGTCGTTCATCAATTTGTAGGAGAAGAAAGAGCGAGACGGTATTACGGAATAAAAAACGAGGACGTTTTGGACGCAATAAAGTATCATACGACCGGCAAGGCGAATATGACGACTTTGGGCAAATTGATTTTTTGCGCCGACGTATTGGAGCCGGGGAGGGACTATCCGGGAGTAGACGAGTTGAGAGAGCTGTTCGAAAAAGACTTTGAAAAAGGGTTTCTGGAGATTGTAAAACATACATATCGACGTTTAGTTCAGGATAAAATGGACATTTATTATTTGACAGTTGAGTGTCTGGAATACTATAATACAAGCGAAGAATGCCGCAAGCGCGGAGCATTTGGGGGCATTTGAGCGGCGCATTTCAACAGGAAAGCATTTATTGCCAAGGGCAAGAAATGGGAGAGCGTAATGCTCTCGGCAAAACTTGCGTTTTGCGCTTTTCGGTGGTATTATAATAATCAAAGAGGATAAGATTATGAACTCATTGCAAATAAAAGACATTATTATCGAATTATTAAAAGCGAAAAAAGCGACCGATATCACCGTGATAGATGTGGCGGAACAAACAATCATCGCCGACTTTTTTATTATCGCTACAGGGAAAAGCACTTCTCAAGTGAAAGCTTTGACCGAGAGTCTCGAGGAAAAGGGCGAGGAGAAAGGGCTGACGTTGTTGCGCCGTGACGGTGAAAGAGAAGCGCGTTGGGTCGTTATGGATTACGGCGGCGTGATCGTGCATATCTTTAATGATTCTACCAGAGACTTCTACGCTCTGGAAAAGCTGTGGGAAAAGGGTAATAACGTCACAAAAATCGAAGACTGAATAGCATGACGCGACTAAGGATGCGTATCGAAGCGGTCATAACGAGGCGGTCTTGAAAACCGTTTGGGTGCAAGCCCACGGGGGTTCGAATCCCTCCGCATCCGCCATATGAAAAAGCACCGTTTTGGTGCTTTTTCAAACGGGAAAAAGAAGAGGGATTCGAACGGGCGGAAAGACGAGTGTCCGGTGGACAGTCGTCCCGCCCCGGCGTGCCTGCAAACGAAGTGAGAGTGCGAGAGAATCCCTCCGCAACTGCTAATGAATATCCACCGGCTTAGCCGGTGGATATTCATTGATCTTGTATAAAAAACCAGCAAAAAGACTATGTTTTGCCGGAGGTATACAATCATAATCTATAAAAAGTAGTTTTGATGTTGACATTTTCAAATAAGTGTTATAGACTGTATGTAAGAAAAGTAAGAAATATAAGACGTTATCCGGGGGGTGAAAGATTGAAGAAAGTATCAGACGATCGATTTGTTGTCACGGTAAAGGTCGGACCCAAGGGACAAATCACAGTCCCTGCTGAAGCAAGGAAGATGTTTTCCATTCAGGAAGGGGACACACTGTTTGTTTTGGGCGACGTTAATAGAGGATTGGCAATAGTCAAGACAGATGAGTTTTATAAACTAATGGGAGAGGGCTTTTTCGGAAATGCAGGCGATAAAAACGATTAATTTATCAAAAAGGTACAAGGATGTATTGGCGGTTGACGACCTGAATTTGGAAGTGGAGAACGGTGAGCTCTTTGCCTTGCTCGGCGTGAACGGCGCAGGCAAGACGACTACGATCAAGATGCTTAGCACGCTTACCGCTCCGACGAGCGGCGACGCGCTTATCGGTGGAAAGTCTGTTCTTACGGAATCCGACTCGGTCAAAGAGATCATTGATATTTCAATGCAGGAGACTGCGATCGCAAGAAAACTGACAGTGGAAGAAAACATTGAGTTTTACGCAAATCTCAACGGTCGGACGCCTTCGGAAATAGTCAGGATTAAGGAACGTATCTATGATACCTTCGGGCTTAAACCTTATGCGAATAAAAGAGCGAATAAACTTTCTGGTGGGTGGCAGAGAAAACTATCGATCGCTTTGGCATTGACGTCAGAACCGAAAGTTTTGTTTTTGGACGAACCCACTCTTGGATTGGATGTCATTGCAAGAAGAGAACTTTGGAATACCATACGCGCGTTAAAGGAATCCACTACGATTATTTTGACGACGCATTATATGGAAGAAGCCGAGTACCTTGCAGATCGGATCGGCGTTATGAAAGAGGGGAGATTGCTATTTGTCGGGACGAAGGAAGAGTTGTTTGCGTTGACCGGCACGTCTTCGGTGGAAGAGGCTTTTATTGATCTTGTCACAACAGGAGAGAATAGGAAATGAATAAGTCGGTCTTAAGAGTGTTGGTTTTGACGAAAAGGAATCTCAAGGAGTTGATCAGAGATCCCCTTTCATTGGTCTTTATGATCCTACTCCCTCTGACGATGGAGATCCTTTTCTATTACTTGTTTCATAATGCTACATCACAATTCGAGATGAAGTATCTCGCACCCGGGATCGTTGTGTTTTCGCAATCATTTTCGACGTTATTTACGGGCCTTCTCATCGCATTGGATAGGAGCACGGCTTTTTTGACGAGACTGTATGTCACAAAGACAAAGTCTTTCGAGTTTATCTTCGGATATCTGTTCTCCATTTTGCCCACGGCGATTTTGCAAGCGATCTTGTTTTATATCGTAGGCGGCGTCATCGATCCGTCCCTGTTCGGGGTGGGTATGTTGTTAGCTATTGTTTTTTCCGTTATTACCGGCTTTTTCTTTATCGGATTCGGAATATTTTTGGGGTCGGTTTGCAATGAAAAATCCATCGGCGGCATTTCGTCCATCGTTATCGCCGGTCAATCGGTATTGAGCGGGATGTGGTTCCCGACGGAGGGGCTGCCGGATGGTTTTATTGTATTTATGAAATGCCTTCCGTTTAAGAATGCTACTGACCTGATAAGCATCTCGACGAGTGGGATCTCGGGCAATGAGCAGAGTTTTTTGGTTTCCTTGGCGATCGTATGCGCCTATGCGGTAGCAGTGATCTTGCTTGGTATCATCTTTTTCAAAAGACAGATGACATCAAAATAACAGTTCGATAATGATTGCTATTATCGAATATTTATACTACAATAATGACAGACTACTTATAGTTGAAAAGGAGAAGAAAAAATGAAATCGGAAAAATCAAGATTGGTTGCACTCCTGCTTTGCCTGTTTATCGGAGAACTGGGCGTGCATCGCTTTTATTTGGGTAAGATCGGCACGGGTATCCTTTGGCTTTTGACCGGCGGCATATTCGGGATCGGCTGGTTGGTCGATGTGATTATGATCGCCGTCGGCAGTATGAAAGACAAAGAGGGCAAGACGGTCTCCGATTGGGATGCATAAACGTCGGACCCCAAAATTGATAAAACTATGAAGGGCGCGCTAACAAATGGCGCGCTTCTTTTATATGCCGATCCGCAAAAGAGCAATTCTGCAAGAACGAACTCGGAGCGGTAGTGCCGAAAAGTCGAATCAAGTATTCATGATTTTTCCGTATCGTATCTTTCGATAAGAGTAATCGGTGAGTGCGATGTCCAGCGCAGCGTAATCGTGCGCGCAAACAAACACGTTTTTTCCCAAAGAATTATATTCGATCTTGCTGACGATCAGAGAGTGATAAAATCCATTGTTATCGCCGAGTTGAATGACGTCCGACAGAGAAAGGTCTTGATAGGCACAAGCCATTAATCTGATTCCTTTTCCTTCGTTTCCGATGCCGAAGGACCAAAACTCTTCTACTCCCGTCCAGGCGGGCGCTCGTGAGTTCAGAGAGGAGTAATACCAGCCGTATCTATCATAGTTCATTTCAATGCCACCGTAAAAAAGACATTGAGATACGAAATTTGTACAATCTCCACCGAGATCGGTAAAGTTGTAATAATGGGGATTGAAAGAGTTTGCCCATTTTCGGGCGTAAAAGACGCTGAGTTCTCGATCAAACATACTGCATTATATGCACGACACAGACATTGGATTGCGATTTCAGACAAAGCCGTCGCATATTGCAAGTCGTTCAAAAGAAAACCTTTTGATGTTGCTTTTTTGATGCCGTTATGATACCATCTGTATAGAAATATTGTAAGGAGAAGGCAAGTCCAATGAAGTTTGCGGCATTTTTGACTGATAGAAAAACGGACGGTCAAAAGTCCTTTTCCTGCAGTTATTTCTATAATAAGGCGGAAAGGTCGTTCTTTTTTGACGACGTCTTACGATCGAGAGGTAGGGGATGAAAAGCCTCTTGCAAAACAAAAAGACCATACAGCGGCAAAAAAGACTTTATTCTATTTATACGGTAGCGGCGTTGATCGCGATCGCCGTCACTTGTCGTTTCATATCGCGCGATCCGAATACTCCGCTTTTCCTCAACAAAACCTGCAATCTAATAAGGACCCTTATTTATTCCGGTTTGTTTGCGACCTGGGGCGTATCCGTTTATCGCAGAGTGGTCCAGGTACAGGCGCGAAAGTTTCTTGTCATTCTCGCCGCATTGATGGCGGTTTGGGTGATTTTACGCGCTTTTAAGTTCTATTTCATAACCGACGTTACTGCAGAGCGCTATCTGTGGTACACCTATTATTTCCCGATGTTGTTTATCCCGACGCTTACCTTATTCGTTGCACTTTCAATCGGGAAGAACGAGGGTTACCGTTTGCCAAACTATGCCTTTTTATTGCTTGTTCCGGCAACGATCCTTGCCATACTCGCCTTGACGAATGACCTTCATCAATGCGTGTTCCGATTCCCCGAAAACGCGGCTTTTTCAGAAAACGATTATTCTTACGCTTGGGGCTATATACTTGTCGTCATTTGGGGCGTATCGTGCGGACTTGCTTCGCTCGTTTTGATGTTCGTCAAAAGCCGACTCCCCAAAAATCGACCTGCGCTTTGGATCCCCATCATACCGTTTGCCGTCGTCATCGTATACGTTATTCTGTACGCTTTAAGGGTGCCGTTTGCGTTCTCCATCGGTTGGGACTTGGCGGTGTTCGAGTGTCTGTCTTTTACGGTGTTTTTGGAAAGTTGTATTATGAGCGGACTTATTCAGTCCAATATTCGCTACGAAGATATGTTCCGTGCTTCGCAAGGCTTGTCTGCGCAAATTACCGACAAAGCGTATAATGTCCGCTATGCCGCAGAAAACGCGGAAGCAATAGACAGAGCAACGCTTGAAAAAGCCGAAACCGCACCCGTTATTATCGACAACAAACTTTTGCACAATATGCCGATACGTGGCGGAAGAGCGATATGGACGGACGATATAACCGAACTTCTCGAAGTCAAAGAAAGCCTCGAACTCACGCAAGAAGAGTTAAAAGACAGAAACGACTTTTTACAGTATTCCTACAAACGAGAGGAAGAAAACAAGATCGTCGAAGAGCAGAATCGTCTTTACGACCTTTTGCAAAGCAAAACGCAAAAGCAGATAGACAGTATAAACCGCCTTGTTAATGAATATAAGCACACGGCGTCCGACGAAGAAAAACACCGGATACTCTCGGAGATAGTCGTTCTCGGCTGTTTTATAAAACGCAGAAAAGATTTCGTTCTTCTCACAGACTATACGCCTATGCTTCCCGACGCAAAACTGACAAACGCTTTTGCCGAATCCTTCCGTGCGCTCGGATTATATGGCGTTAAGGGCACGTTTTCGGTCAAGACAAATAAAGAGTACGTTTCGGGTGACGTGCTGACAAAAGCGTATGATTATTTTGAAGACGTTATCGAAACCGCGCTTGACAAGGCAAAGTATATAACCGCCCGCGTATACGAGGTGAGAGGAATGCCCCGTATCAGCATAGCGGTGGATTGTAAGATAGATACAAAAAATCTCGTGGCGATCTATCCCGAAATGCAATTGGACGAAAGCGAAGAAGAAACGGAATTCTATCTTCCGCTTTTGGGAGGTGCGAAATGACGATTTTCACACTTCTTCCTTATGCAGAGCGCAGTATTCTTGCTGGCGTAACGTTCCTTTCTTCCATATCGTTGCTTGCCCTTGTGATATACGGAATTTTATCGCGCTCCCGCGCGTGGATAGCGACGATCAACGGCACATTGCTCCTTATGACAACGGGTTTTGCCGCCTATGTAATGTGCGTTGCGGCGGAGCCCGAAAACTATCCGCTTTCCTTTCCGTGGCTGTGGATACTCGTGATAGCGATCCCGCTGTTTATATACGGCATCGGCGCAATTATTATCACGCACTACAACCATAAGAACGTGCTTTCCCCGTCATCGGTCAAGGAAACGCTCGACGATCTCGATTCGGGTGTATGCTTTGCGGACGGCAGCGGCAGAATTATTCTCGTCAACAAGGCGATGGCGAAACTTGCTTCCGTCCTTCTCGG
>JAFVAC010000090.1 GCA_017476265.1 Clostridia bacterium | reverse complement strand
CCGTTGGTCGATGGTTTGTGAAAATTGCCGAAATTGCTGAAAAGAGGCTTGAAACACTTGACATTTTTTATAAAAAATAGTATAATATTTTAGAATTATACGTTTAGGGAGTTGACAAGTCCGATGATGTGTGCGACAATTTCTGACATATAGCGTTTTTTAATAAAATTTAATAAAAACAAAAAGGAGTGTAGATATGAAGAAAGCAAAGTTTATTTCCTTGATAATGGTCGTGATCATGGTATCGACTTTTATCTCCGCGGCGCTTGTCGGTTGTAGCAAGGAAAAAGGCCACGAGAACAAAGCCGCCCTGCCTGAGGACGCTATCGTCTTCGCAACGAACGTACAATTCGATCAAAGCGGTCACTATACGACTACCGTCACTTGCGACAAAGCGACCTTGTCCGCGTTGACCTCAGAGAACGTGGAAGTGCGGTATGCCGATCCGTACGCAAACGTTTATACGTACGTCAGTTCGGAAGAAACGCAAGCCGCTTCCGAAAAAAATCTGACCCTTGAAGAAGCGTTGCCCTGCAAAGCGACGATCAGCCGCGTAGTAGCAAATGCGAACGGCGGGTATGACGTTGAATTCGTTGACAAAGACGCGAAAGACTACGTTACTTCCCGCTACTATATGGTGTTGAAAAACTACAACGTCTATTCCGAAGTGAACGTTGAATTCCCGTCTGTTACTCTGACGTCCGATATTGAAAGCGTTTATGCGGGAACCGAAGAGTTCCGCGTTGCGCTGACCATTCACGGCGGGGAGTTTGCAGACGATATCGATATCGACGATCTTTTCAACGGCAACGCCTTTGAAGATACCGATGCGGAGATTCTTTCAAAATCCAATAATAATTTGACGCTCAAAATCATGGGTACCCCGACAAAGAATGTTGCCGGCGCTTATCAATGGGGCGTTATCGGCGTCAAATCGAGCGGTATCAAAAACGGATACGCCGATATCCATGTCAAAATACCGGTCATACTTGATTATGCGGCGTTCGACGCAAGTTCGCTCAAATTTGAAAACGGTAAAATCAACGCAAATGTAAAAGTGTATGGCGTTGCGGACGTTGACGCGCTCACAAAAGACAACGTATCTGTTGACGGAGCGATCGTGGAAGCCCTTTCAAAGGCAGACGATCATACGATACGCCTTACCCTTGCGGTAGAGGACGTGGAAAGCGTCAATGATTTTGTAGACGTTATCAAAGGCGGCAAATTAACGCTTGCGGCGTATGAGACCGATATTTTGCTGGCGCAAGCCAACTTCTATCCAGTCTTTGACTATGTAGAGAAAGTAGGCAATGACTTGGAACTCACCTTGAAACTCTACATTTACGGTGGCACGATCGACAACACGTTTACCGCTGAAAAAATAGAACTCGGAGACGACTTTGCCGGTGCGACCGTCAAATCCTTGACGGTAGAAGAAAACAACCTTGCTACCATGATAATTTCCGTGCCGAACGGCGGCTTCGGCGAGAATGATTATAATTATGACGGTGACGTTACCATAAAAGCGGGCGCCGTTACAAACGCTTGGGGCGAAAAGACGTCGATAGACTTTACCTACGCGCGCAACTATTCCGCCGAAAATTTGGGCAGAGAGGTCACGCTCAATGCGGATACCCTGTCCGCCATTCAGGATTATACGAGAGGTCTCGACACAACGTTTGGTAAAGTCTGCTACTATGCGGGAGTTGCCGGTCAAGTGTTCGGCATTGTCAAGAACGTGGCGGAAATGGCGGGCATCATCAAATCCGAACATCAGCAAGTGATGGATAAGCTGGAAGAGATGGATCAAAAGCTCACCGTTGTGCAGGCAGACGTTGCCGAGATCAAGCAGATCGTCAATACGCTTGCGTATGAGACAAAATATTATGCAAGAGACGAATTGAGACGTGATCTTCGAACCAAAGTCGACGGGTTCCAAACCACGCTGCTTACCATGAACAACGCGCTTGACGTGGTGAAATCCATCTATCAGAAAGCCGCATTGGATATGGCGATCGACGACGCGATTGACGCCGGGAAATTGACCGAAAAGCCCTCTTTTATCGGTCTGTCTGCCAAAGAGATCGCAGAGAAAAAAGCCGAATTGCGCAATTTGTATCTACCCAACGCAGACGAGATGACGAACGAAGCGGTTGCACAATATAATGTACGCCTCATTCAATACATCAATGAGAAAGCAAAAGATCCCAACAATACGGATTACTATGGATATTCCAACTACGTTATGAGTCTGGAAGATATTTTCAAGACCGTTTGCGGTTTGTTGGAAATGCCTACCGGTTCCAACCCTATCGGGTTCTATGACGAGTTGGTCGCTCAAATTTACAACTTCGATTCGCAGACTTATAATTTCCGTCTTGCCAACCGCGTGATCATGCAGTACAAACTCACCAACGCGATCGGCGTGCTCGCGTTCCACTACCAAGTCGCGGCAAATCCAGATTCCACGCGTTATCAACTCATCGGTGACGCATTCAACAAAGCGGTGAACTCCACAATCTGGGAGATCAGTGGGCATCCCGCAAGCGAGATCAAAGCAAATCCGCATTACGCGCAGCAAAGTGAGGTCAAGACCTATATCAGCGAGGTCCTTTTGGTAGGCACGATGTCGCACGATGATTCAAGGAATTACCTCAGAAGCAACGGTTATACCATCGCGTCCTGCAATCTGAACGATCGCGCATACATCAGAAAAAACACGAACCGGGTGATCTATCTCGGGTATAAGACAACTACAAATCCGAACGAGGCGATCACCGGGTTCTATCTGCATAACGTCTATCAAAGCAGCCTGACCGTGGACGGCAAAACATATTATCCCGTACAAACGGCGGGCGGAGAGGATTTCGTAGCCAGCGGCGGCGATTGCAACCATGGTTGTGCAAGGACGCAAGGCAATGCGCATATCTATTTGTACTACACAAAGGATAACAATAACAACAAGTGCGTCGGCAGTATTTCGTTCAATGATACGCCGATCGATACGATCGCGCATTCCGAGGAAATGACGGGCAACTTCAACCAGAACTCCGGCGGCGACAATATCTTTATGCACGCGTCCTTGATACAGCCGGGTGTGTCGGATGCTCAGGTCAATACGCTTGTTGAAACCGATCCCGAATATTATCCTTACAGTTACGCTTTCGGCAAAAAAGTATCCTTCTACGTTTCCGCTTACCTATCCGTCGATTACGACGCGGAGATCAGGAGCGTGGGCAACGTGAAGGTCACCTGGACTGAAAACGAGATCAAAGAGTTCCTTGATCGGTGCCATACTTCAAAATTGTTCAATGGTGAATTGTCGTCTGCCGGCGCTCGATTGGATCAAATGTACAACGGGGGCAGTACCAACGTTCTTTATTTGAGCGGCAGTTATCTTAGAGGATATCACAGAAATCCCGAAAATCTGTCCCAATGGAGATACTATATAGATTTGGGCCTGCTGATCATGGACGAGAATTGGTATCGCAGAACTTATGATTGATGGTCGCAAAACGGATGGTTAAAAGGAATTTACGGCT
>JAFVAC010000089.1 GCA_017476265.1 Clostridia bacterium | reverse complement strand
CGGCGACGACCGCGCAATTTGACGAACAGAAGTATCCCGCCGATCAGAAGAGCCGCGCCTCCGATCGTCCCGAACACCGTCCCGAAAAAGGCGCCGTAACTCAATCGTCTGCCGAATACGGAAACGGAATCCGGCTCCCGACTCGTCGTGGCGCTCTTGCTTCCGGACACGACCAGGATGCAATCGCCGCCCTTTGGCAGGACGAAATCCAACTTGTTGTTGACGACTTCTCCGGCGATCTTCCCGCCTTGGGAGAACAGGCAGTACGACCTGTCGTAATACCCTACGGGCAGATTGAGTCGAACGCGGATCCCGTGGGCAAGATCCTCGGTGATCTCCCTGCCGTCGGAATACAAACGGATAGAGAACCCTTCGGTAAAGCCCGTCGAAAACTCGGCGCGGGACACATAAGAGTCGTCCGCCTCCCCCGCGCGAAAAACGACGGAGACCGCGGAGCCGATCCGCCTTCCGGGAATATCCGAAAGGGTCACTTCACACTCCGCCATTCCGCTCAGATACTTGCCCTCTTTTTCGATGGTATAGACGACGTCGTCGGGAGAGAAAGCGGCGTCCACACGGGCTGCCGCCACGTCGAAATCGGTCTTGGTGGAAGCGAGACTGGCGCAGACCACGTTGAGTTCGGTATACGCACTCTCGATGTCGGCGAGCGCCTTGTCGGTATAAGCGGACTTATCGAGCGCGGCGTACCGGTTCGCATAAGAATGGATCTTGTCGGAGTACTCCCTGTCCCCGAAGAGGTTCAGGGGGTAGTATTCGTACGTTACGTTTTGGACGGCGTCTTCCACGACAAGGACCAGCCGGTCGATACCGTAACAGGACAATTCCGTCGTGTAACCGTTCTCCGTGACTTGGTTAAGATACGAACCGGAGTCGCGGAAATAGACCCTTTTGACGCCGCTCAAAGCGTCGGAAGCGGAGACGGAAACTTTACAGATCGGGTCGGAACGCAGGTCGATCTCCACGGTAAAGGAAGAGACGGTGGGCGCCTCCCTGTCGAAGGAAGCCGCCGCGATCTCCGCCGTAGTCAGAGACCGATTGCCGACCAGATCTTCGGCATAGAACTGCAAAAGATACCCTTTGGACTCGTCGAGGACGAAAGGTCCGTCATACACTTTCTCTTTCCCGTTCAAATAATACTTTTTCGGTTCGGTCAAGCCGCTCTGCCCATCGGGGAAATAGTCCGCCTCAACGGTATAATAGCGGGCATAACGCTGTTCGGGCACGTTCTTTGTGACGGTGACTTCGGGTGCCGGGGGCGGCGTGGAATCGAACTTGTCGAAAGTCCGCTCGGTCCGGGTCACGTTGCCGGCGGCGTCGAAAAACAGAAGGGACATCGTCGTCACGTCGGAAATGGGAAAGGTAAGAAGACCGGCGTCGATATTGTCGATCTCGGTCCAAGCGCCTTCTCCTATGCGATAGAATCCTCTGCCTCTCCCGGAAAGATCGTCCGAAAACGCACTGAGATCCACCTTGACGGTGTACTCGCGCCCGACGGGGTACCACTCCGTCATCTCCTCCAAAACATCGGCGGAGGGGGCGTTTTCATCGCTGCGGACGGTGAAAGAAGTCTCTCCCGTGCGCACGCCCGACGATAGAATATAGGCTTTGACGGTCACGATCCCGCTCGAATTCACGCGATACAGGACCTCTTCGCCCTCCTTCACGGTGACGTCGGTGACGTCTATCTCCTCTCCCCCGTCCACGCTGACGGTGACGCGATAGTCGTTTTGTCCCACGTTAAAGACGACGCGCCAGTCCTTGCGATAGGCGGTCCCGACGTCGGAGAGGTAGTCCTTGCGGGTATACTGCGCCGTGCCGGTCTCGTCCAAAGAGTACTCGTCCACCGCCGTCGCCGACGAAACGTAGGGTACAGAATCCGCATAAGCGCGGTCAAAAACAGGGCAAAACAGCGCCAAAGCTATGCAAAACGCGAAGAATATGATAGGGGCTGCAAAGAGTATATATTTTTTCATTTATATAAAGTCCATATATATAGTGCCGCGAGAGCAATGGTATTATAGCACACAATTTTTTCAATATCAACGGAATGAAAAACATTTGTCCCGATATTATACTACCGCCGATAGTTTTAACCGAACTTAAAAAAGACTTGTCTTACCAAAAGGGAATACAGGCACCAAGAAAAAGGAACTTTTCATACGATGTACTATGACGGACTGCGGCAAGACTGCGCCGGAGCCGTACGAAACATTTCGGAGGTACAATGAAAAAACTATTGATTCTTACACTGACTTTCGCCGTGGTCTGCCTGTCCCTGTTTGGACTGGTCGCCTGCAACGGCGCGTCCGACGACGTGATCAGGCTGAACGAGGTGACCCACTCGGTCTTTTACGCCCCTCTCTACGTCGCCATCAACGAGGGGTATTTTGACGAATACGGAATAAAGATCGAATTGACCAACGGCGGCGGCGCCGACAAGAGCATGACCGCCGTACTGTCCAATCAAGCCGACGTGGCGCTCCTCGGACCCGAAAGCGCGGTCTACATCAATCTGCAAGGCAGCGACAACTACCCCGTCGTATTCGGGCAGCTGACGCAGCGGGACGGAGCCTTTTTGATCGGGAGAAAACCCGTAAATATCTTCCGATGGAGCGACCTTGCCGGGTCGGAGATCATCGGCGGCAGAAAGGGCGGCATGCCGGCGATGAGTCTGGAACACGCTCTTCTCAAAAACGGGCTGAAAAAGGGCGTCGATCTCACGCTCAACTACGACGTACAGTTCGACCTCATCACCGCCGCGTTCGAGGGCGGGACCGGGGACTACTGCACGATGTTCGAGCCCGCCGCCTCGCAATATGAACAAGCCGGAAAAGGGTATATCCTCGCCGGCGTCGGCGAAGAAGCCGGGGACATCCCCTACACCTGCTTTGCCGCGACCAAAAAGTACCTGGACGGACACCGTGAAAAACTGACCGACTTCATGCGCGCCATCAACAAAGGCATTCGATTCGTCCTCGACAGCGATCCGGAAAAAGTCGCGGACGCACTCCAAGCGAGTTTTCCCACGACCGATCGCAACCTCTTGATCAAATCGGTGCAAAGCTACAAAAAAATCGACGCTTACGCCGCCGATCCGATGATGAAAGAGGAGAGTTTTGATCGTATGCTCACCATCCTTATGGAAGCGGGAAGCATCGATAAAAAGGTGGAGTTTTCCGACATCATCGACAACTCCATCGCCAAAAAAGTCCTGTCCGAAGGTTAAGAATACGTCGCGCCCCGCCGTCGGACAACGGGGCGCAATAAATAGGAGAAAAAATGATATTGAGTCTACAAGGCGTCACCTTCACCTATCAGACGAGGGACGCCGAAACGAAAGCCGTCGAAGATATGACCTTTTCGGTCGAGGAGGGGGAGTTCGTCGGGATCGTCGGTCCGTCCGGATGCGGCAAGACGACCGTCCTGAATCTCCTCGCCGGACTGGAAAAGCCCTCCGACGGAGAAATTACACTTCGGGGCGGACCCCTGTCCGACTACCGCGGAAGGGAGTACCCCATCGCTCTGATGCCCCAGCACGATCAACTCTTCGAGTGGCGGACCATTGAAAAGAACGTCCTACTCGGACCGGAGATACGGCGAACGAAGGGAGAAAGCCATGTCCGACGCGGACGGGAACTCCTGGATAAATACGGGCTGAAAGAATTCGCCGGAAAACACCCGAGCGAACTGTCCGGCGGAATGCGCCAGCGGGCGGCTCTGATACGGACCCTGATGACCGATCCGGACGTCCTATTGCTGGACGAGCCCTTTTCGGCTCTGGACTTTCAGACGAGACTCAAGGTCTGCGACGACGTACACGCCATCATCAAAGGCGAAAAAAAGACCGCGGTACTGGTCAGTCACGACATCAGCGAGTCCATCTCCCTCTGCGACCGCATCGTGGTGCTAAGCAAGCGTCCGGCGCACGTCCTGGAAGTGATAACGATCGATTGCGACAAGCGTCTCAGCCCGTTAAAACGGCGAGAGAGCGGGTCCTTTTCGAACTACTTTGAAAAAATTTGGAGACTATTGGAGGACAAATGACGGAAGAGAGAAAAAACTATTTGAAAAAGAGAAGGAAAAGAAGGCTCCTGACGGCGACGCTCCAAGCCGGGCTCCTGATCGCCTTTCTTGCGATATGGGAGCTGGTCGCGTATCTGAAATGGGTGGACCCTTTTATTGTGTCTTCTCCATCCAGGATCGTGAAAGTCGTCGCCAAGTTATATACCCAGGGCGCGCTGTTCTCGCACCTGTGGGCAACTTTGTATGAGACGATACTTGGGTTCCTTATATCTACGATTATGGGTACCTTAATCGCTGTTTTGTTGTGGTGGAGCGACCTCCTGAAGGACGTGATGGAGCCGTATCTTATTACCCTCAACGCTTTGCCTAAGATCGCGCTCGGTCCCCTTATCATCATTTGGGTAGGCGCCGGCAAAGCCGCGATCGTGACGATGGCGGTACTGATCTCGGTGATCATCACGGTGATCTCCATGTTAACGGGGTTTTTGTCCGTGGATCGGGAAAAGGTGATGCTCTTAAGGTCCATGCACGCGACCAAGGGGCAGATCTTCGCCAAACTGATCTTCCCCGCCAATCTGCCCACCCTCTTGTCCGTCCTGAAGATCAACGTGGGACTGAGCTGGGTCGGGACGATCATGGGAGAATATCTCGTCTCGCGCGAAGGGATCGGGTACCTGATCGTATACGGCAGTCAAGTCTTCCAACTTGACCTCGTGATGGCGAGTACGGTCCTATTGAGTCTGCTTGCCGCGTTGATGTACGCGCTTGTTGCGCTTTTCGAAAAACTCGTCCGAAAGAAATTCGGCTAAGATAGCATAACCAAACGAAGGCGGTCATACGATAGTCCGATGAAGAGACTCGCCGTGGCCGCCACTTTCGTGGGAGCGATCGTCGGGGCGGGCTTTGCCTCCGGCAGAGAGATCGCCCTGTATTTTTCGGGAACGTCGGTCCTGACGCCCCTTTTGTCCGGAGCATTGCTCGGACTCTTTTGCTTTCTCTTTTTGGAGATCGGTCGAGCCACGGGCGGTCGTCCCACTCGACTCTCGAAAAAACTCTCTCTCCCGCTCAACCTGATTATTCGGCTGGAGAACGCCGTCACTTACTTTGCGATGATCGCCGGAGCGGAGGAGATCGTATATTTCTTGTTCTCCTTTTCCGGCGGGGGGATCGTCAGCGGGATCCTCGTGCTTGGGCTCGTGGTCATGGGGGCGGACAAGGTAAAGTGGAGCAATCTGATCATCGTACCCGCCATCGTCATCCTGGTCGCGGTACTCTTTTTCAAAAACGCCGTCCCGCCGAAAACGGGCGTCTTCTCCCCTCTGTCCGCCTTTTCTTACTGCACGATGAACATCATGGGCGGCGGGTACCTTGTCAGCGGATACAGCGGGGACTTTTCCAAAAAGGATTCTATCGTGACGGCGAGCGTGGCGGGCGTCGTCGTGACCGGACTTTTATATGCGGTCTACTGCGTCGTGAACGTATCCCCCGAGTCGGCGATGCCGCTCCTCGCCGCGGCGGAGGAAGTCGGGCTGTCCACCGTCGCCGAGATCGTGGCGTATCTTGCGGTCTTTTCCACCCTGACAGGGTCTCTTTCCATCGCCTCCGCCAACAAGCCGTCTTTTGCCGCGGTCATCACGGCGGCGTCTTTTGTCGTCGCCACTCTCGGATTCCGCAATCTGGTGGATAAGGCGTATCCCGTCCTCGGAGCGATCGGAGCGGTCGTGTCGATCTCGTACGTCTTTTTATACGCGCGGTATCAATATCGCAAGAAAGAAAAACGCCCCGCAAGCATAGGGCCCTGCGAGGCGACGCGTCTTTAGCGACTCTTATATGATCTTTACGTTGTTATACCCGACGATCCCGACCAAATTCGCCTTGACGTCGTCGGCGTCCTTGACGGTGAAAGGCATCCGATAGCCCTTTTTCTCCACGCTTCCGTCGGGACGACGCGTCTCCACCTGTATGACCACTTTGGCGCCGGATCCCTGACGCTTCTGCAACAGTTCCATGACGGCGTTGTAGAGGTTGACGTCGTTTTCGATGCGGACGCAAAGAGTTCGGTCGTCAATGATGACTTCTTCCTTTTCGGCAAGGTCCCACGGACGGACGGAAAGGAGTTCTATTTTGGGCGGGGCGTTGTCGTTGATGACGATCTTGCCGGTGACGCGCACGAGGGCGTCGTCCACGATGTACTGCTTGCTCTCCTGCAATACCCGGCTGTAGAAGACCACTTCGGTACTGCCGTAGAAGTCTTCCAACGTGGCGAATCCCCACCTCTTCCCGGTCTTTGAGACCTTCATTGTGACGCCGGAAAGCAGTCCGCCGAAGTGCACGCGGGCGCCGTTTTCCACGGCGTATGTGAGAGGCACCTCCTCTTCTCCCTCCTCCGGCACCGCGGTCTCATCCTCGATGGGCGTGAGCATAGTGGTATTGAAGTCGAACTGCTTGAACTCCTCCTCGTACCCGTCCAACGGGTGCCCGGAGAGATATCTGCCGAGGACATCCTTTTCGTCGGCGAGTTTGGTCCGGCGATTGTCCTTGACTTCCTTGTATTGATACTCGTCCTCGATCATAAAATCGAAGAACATCTGCCCGCCGTCCAACAAGTTTTTTGCCTTGGTCTCTCGATTCAGGATCTCCTCGTAGTTTGCCATCAGCGTGTTCCTCGTCTTGCCGAAGCAATCGAAGGCGCCGCCTTTAATGAGGCTCTCTAAAAGGCGCTTGTTGAGCGCGTCGCTCGGTACGCGTCTGACAAAATCGGAAAAGTCCTTGAACTTGCCGTTCTCTTTTCTCTCCTTGACCATACCGTCCACCGCGGCGCGTCCCACATTCTTGATACAAACCAGACCGTAGCGTATGCCTCGGCCTTCCGGCAAGAAGAGTCCCTCCGACTCGTTGACATCCGGGGGCAAAAGTTCTATCCCCATATCCTTGATCAATTTCAGGTACTTGGTGGTGTCGTCCGGGTTGGTGATACGGTTGTTCATAACGGCGCACAAATACTCTATGGGGTAATAATGCTTCAAAAACGCCGTCTGATAGGTCAACACGGCATACGCCGCGGCGTGAGACTTGTTGAAGGCGTAATTGCCGAACGCCTCCAGCTCTCCCCAAAGAGTCGTGGCGAACGTCTCGTCAATGCCGTTGGCGACGCACCCGCCGACGAACTTTTTCTTTTCGATGGGCAGTTGATCGGTCTTTTTCTTACTGATGAGTTTGCGGAAGTTGTCGGCTTCGTTCAGAGTGTAGCCGGCTAATGCCTGCGTGATTCTCATCGCTTGCTCCTGGTAGACGACGATGCCGTAGGTGTTTTTTAAGATAGGCTCCAGCTTGGGATTGCGGTAGTCGATCTTGTCCTGGTGCATCTTGTTGTTGACGTAGCGCGGGATATAGTCCATAGGACCGGGACGGTACAACGACACGCCGGCGATGATCTCTTCGAGAAGAGTCGGTCGGAGCTGTTTCATAAAGTTCTTCATACCGCCGGACTCCAACTGGAAGACGGTGTCGGTCTCGCCGCTGCCGATCATGTCGTAGACCTCTCTGTCCTCATAGCCCAACTTGTCAAAATCGACTTCCTTGCCCTCGTACTTTTTGACAAAGTCGGTCGCCATCTTGACGTCTGTGAGTGTTTTGAGTGCCAAAAAGTCCATTTTCAGGAGCCCTAACTCTTCACATTCGACCATATCGAACTGCGTGGTGATGTCGTCGCCATTCCTTGATAGAGGCACTTTCTGACTGACGGGCACGGGGCAGATGATGACGCCGGCGGCGTGCTTGCCGCGATCTCTCGGCAGGTCCTCGATCTGTATGGCTATATCGAAGATCTCTTTATAAAGAGGATTGTCGAGCATGGCGATCAACTCCGGCACGGCGTGCGGGTCGTTGGGGTCGATCAAGTTCTTGATATGCACCTTTTTGTCGTTGTCGGTGATGTTCTTTACCAACGCGTTACTTTCGGCGAAAGGCACTTTGAAGACGCGCGCGACGTTTTTGATCGCGTTCTTTTTCTTCATCTTGCCGAAGGTGATGATCTGTGTGACGTGGTCGTAGCCGTACTTTTCGCGGACGTAGTCGATGACTTCTTCCCGTCTGTCCGAGCAAAAATCGACGTCGAAGTCGGGCATGGTCATACGGGAGCTGTTGAGGAACCGCTCGAAGATGAGGTCGTACCGCAACGGGTCCACTTCGGTGATTCGTATGGCGTACGCGACGATACTGCCGACGCCGCTGCCACGCCCCGCGCCGACGGGTATGCCTTTGCTTTTTGCGTAGTTGATGAAGTCCCAGACGATAAGGTAGTAGGACGCAAAGCCCATCGTAATGATGGTATTCAGTTCGTACTCGGCGCGCTGTTGTATCTCCGGCGTGATCTCGCCGTAGCGCATCTTGAGCCCCTCGAACGCCATCTTGCGAAGATAATCGGCGTCGTCTTTATAACCCATCCCTTTCGGCGGTTCATAGTACGGAATGCAATACTCCTTGAACTTGATCTTGATATCGATCTTGTCGGCGATCTCAAGCGTATTGGCTAAGACCTCCTCGTCTCCATCCATAACTTCGAGCATCTCGTCGTAGGTCTTGTAATAAAATTCGTTGTTGGGGAAGCGGAAGCGGTTGGGGTCGTCGTAATCCTTGGCAGTGCCGATACACAACAAGACGTCGTGCGCCTTGGCGTCCGACTTTCTCAGATAGTGCAAGTCGTTGGTGGCGACGCACTTGACCCCGATCTCCTTGGCAATCTTTTTCAAGAGCGGCAAAACGCGACGCTCCTCTTTCAAGCCGTGGTTTTGCAACTCGATATAATAGTCCCCTTCGGCGAACATTGCCTTGGTCTCCAAGGCATATTGTACGGCGTCCTCGTAGGGATCGACGCGGTTTTCGTCCAAGAGGATCTGACTGAGCGCGCCGGCGATACACCCGGACAGGCAGATGAGATCTTCACTGTGTTCGGCAAGGACCTTGTAGTCGATACGCGGTCTCTCGTAAAAGCCGTCCACGAATCCGATACTGGACAGCGTCATCAGGTTGTGAAAGCCGTTGAGATTTTTGGCGAGCAGAATGAGGTGGTAGCGCTTGGCTCCGCGCTCCTTATAGTTCAGGTCGTCCGCGACGTAAAACTCGCAGCCTAAAAGGGGCTTGACGTTATATTTTTGACAAGCCTTATAGAATTTGATCGCACCGTACATATTGCCGTGGTCGGTGATGGCGACGGCACGAGCGCCCTCGTCCGCCGCTTTTTTGGCGAGTTCTTCCAAGCGGGTGCAACCGTCCAGAAGACTGTACTCGGTGTGATTGTGCAGATGTACGAACTCTTTCATACTTTTCCTCCGTATTTTCCCCTATATCTTCCGTCCGCAAAAGTCCTTTTGCGAAGTTTTATTGTCTCTTCCTGATGTCGGCGGCGATCTCCGCCAGTTTCCTTAAGCGATGATTGACGCAACTCTTCCCCACGGGCGGAGAAAATTTTTGCCCCAGCTCTTCCATCCCGAGGTCGGGATACTCCAATCGAAGTCGGCAGGTCTCTCTAAGTCCCTCGTTGAGTGCCGACGTCCCCACCGTAGAAAGGATGAGTTCGACGTCGGCGACCTGCTTTTCGATCGCGCGGACGGACTTGTCGATGTTCGCCAAGTCAAAATTGTTGGCGCGGTTGAGATCGTTTTTTACCTGCCGCTCCAGCATGATCTCGTTGAGATAGAGCACGCCGTAGGTGCTGCCCATAGCGGCGAGGATCGCCTCCACCGCTTCCGCCGTCCTGACGTAGACCACGTTGACCCTCGGACGGATCCTGACGGCGCTTTCGGATAGCTGTGCCTCTCCCGCGATGAGCGTCCGTATGGAGTCCGCCACGATGGAGGAATTCAGATTGAATTCCAGCGAATAACCGCCCTTTGTTTTGACGTTGATCCACTCGTTGATCTCCTCCGGGAGTCCGAGATAACCGCACGCGAGAAAGAGCCCTCTCAGATACGCCCTTCTGCCTTCCTCCTCGTTGTTGAAGAGGTCGTCGGGTAGGTCCGATACAAATTCGATCCGATCTTTGACGATGGCGCACCGCTCCAAAAGGCTCCGGGCGGACTCGGCGGGGACGTTGAGGACGAAGTAGTCCCCTTTGGTCAATCCCGCGTCCAAGTAAGTCTTGTAGTAAGATATTTTTTCGCCCAAAAGAAGCCCGACGACCGAGGATATTTTGTCGATGAACGATTCGTCCTGATGACGAAAGGAAAGGGCGAAACCTTTGAGCGTAAACTCCAGTTCTCCCAGTCCTCGGATGACGCCGGACAGATAGGCAGGGAAAAAGCGCTCCTCTTCGGGGTAGTCAATAAGCTCCTGTCTTACCTTAACGCCAATTTCTCTCCTGTCTCTTGTCACCGATGACGTTCACCTCTCTTTTGGGTCTGATGCCGAATTCCTCATAGATCCGCTTTTCGGCGAGGCGGACGAGGTACAGATAGTCCTCCGCTCGGGCTTCCGCTCCGTCGCAGAGGGCGTCGTTGACGATAAATCCGGCATGACGGACGGAGAAGGAAAAAGCGCCCTTTTTCTCCCCTTTCAGTCCGCATCGCTCGATATACCATCCCATCGAGGTCCCCTCGTGACGCTTGAAGACGCTCCCGAGGCTGGGCTCTTTCGGTTGGCTTGCCGACCGTTTTTTGCCAAAGTTCTTCATACGCTCGGCAATTTCCGTGACGCTGTCCCTTTTCAGTGAAAAATAGGCGCGCACGACGTACTCGCGGGCGTTGAGATTGCTGTAGCGGTAGGAAAAAGCGATCTCTTCCCGCGACAAATATTCCGGCTGTCCGACGTCGAAGCGGAAGACGTCCACCCCGGACAAAAAGTCCGAGATCTCCGCGCCGTAAGCACCGGCATTGCCGCGGACGGCACCGCCGATCGACCCGGGGACGTTGGCGAGTCCCTCCAGTCCGGACAATCCGCACTTGGCGGCGTAGCGGACGACTTTGACGAGTTTTTCTCCCGCGCCGGCGACCAGTGTCTCCCCTTCGACGGAGAGTCCTTTGAGACGATCGGAAAAGAGCGCGACTTCATCGACGCCCTCGTCGGTGACGAGAGTATTGGTCAGTCCGCCGAGAAAAATCACTTCGTCCCCGCAGGACTCATACACTTCGCGCAGGTCTTTCACTCCCCTGGGGAAGCAAGCCCGCCGGATCTCTCCCCCGCATCGGAGCGAGGAGACGGACGCCGCTGATACGGCGATCTGTTCGATACTCATTATTATACCTTCCTTGTGCGGATTAGTCAACGACCGATATATCCTACTCGGAAGGGCAAGCGCTTATGCGCGACGGTTCGGTCGAAATACGTCGAAACGACCGACCGGAAAGATTTTAGCGAACGTACGGTGCGTCCAGCGAACCGAAGAAATCAACGACTTGTGCCAGTCCTCCTTCGTCATTGCTCTTTGCGACGAAGTCGGCGTGCGACTTGACTTCGTCCGACGCGTTGTTGACGACGGCACCCACGCCGGCAAATTCGATCATGGGGAGATCGTTCTCCGAGTCGCCCACACAGACGACCTCCTGAACGGATAGCCCGTACCGTTCCGCCAAGCGACGAACGGCGAAGGCTTTATTGACCGAAAGCGGGACGATCTCGATGATGAACGGCTTGCTGGTGTTGATCAAAAATTCTTTACCGAACTTTTCCCTCAGATCAACAAGAGTCCCGGGGATCCGATCGGGCGATTGCATAATAAGCAGTTTTGGCGGGCAAACCGCGTTTTCTTCCAAATAACGGCTGAGAGGATACTTCGTCTCCACAAAGTCGGCGAAGCTAAGACGCCCGTACAGTCGGGTGTAGTCCGTGGCGACGGCGGTATAGAAATAGTCACCGATATAGGTCTGATAGTAGATCCCGCGCTCCTCCAGATACCTTCCTACCCGAACCGCGTCGGCGGTAGGGATCGTCTCCGAAAAGAGGAGTCGTCCGCTGTCGATGTCGGTGATGTGCGCGCCCTGGTACGTGGCGATCTCCCCGTGAATATCCATCATGCGGGCGACGGGGATCGCGCCCGCCGTCATACGCCCGGTGACGATGGCGAACTTGCCGCCGTTTTGCACATATTTATGCACGGCGTCTTTGACTTCGGGCAAGACTCTGCCGTCGGACGTAAGAAGGGTATCGTCTAAATCGCTGCAGATCAATTTGTAATACATCATTCCCTCTTGTCTTTGAAATAGTCCCAAATGTTCTCAACGTCCTTTTTATTGATATTTTGGACTTCCGAAAGTTCTTCTTTGGGTGCCTTAACTATATTTTCATACTTACGAAAATGCGAGAGGAGGCGCTTGGCTTTTTCCTTGCCGATGCCGGGGATCTTCGTCAGATTCGTCTCCGTCATCATACGGTTACGCAAGTTCCTGTGGTGGGTGATGGCAAATCGGTGAGACTCGTCGCGTATACGGATGATGAGTTTTAGCGCGAGTCCGCTCCTCGGCAAGATGACGCTCTCCGACTGACCCGGCAAAAAGACCTCCTCCTCCCTCTTTGCCAGAGAGATGAAGTTGAGATCGGCGTGTCCCGTCGCTTCCGCCGCCGCAAGAGCATATTTCAACTGCCCCTTTCCACCGTCGATGACGATAAGGTCGGGGCGAGCGTTGAAAGACAGATCGTCGGAGACGCCGATCTTTTCCAGTCGTCTTGTGAGGGCTTCGTTCATGGAAGCAAAGTCGTTGTTGCCGACGACGGTGCGTATCTTGAAGTGTCTGTAGTGCGCGGACGCCTTCTCCCCGTCCAGAAAGACCACCATGCTCGCCACCTTGTTGGTGCCGGAGATGTGTGAGATATCATAGCACTCCATACGGCGCGGAGGCACGGGCAGTCCCAGCTCTTTTTGCAGTTGCTCCACGGCGCCCTTGGTCATCTCCTCGTACTTATTGAAGTGCTCCAACTGGCGGGAGAGATATTCGGTCGCATTGGTGACGCCCATCTCGACAAGCTGCTTCCGTATACCTCCGGTCGGAACGGTCACGGCGACGCGCCTGCCGGCGACCGCGCTCACATAGTCGGCGAGTTCTTCCCTGAAGTCCACCTCCTGACCGATGATGATCTCGTTCGCCAAGACGGGATTCTTTTCATAATATTGCGTGATAAAGGAAGCGAGTCCGCTCTCACTGTCCACCTCGTTGTAGGCAAAATTATTGCCGCCGAGGAACTTGCCGCCGCGCACGGCGAAGACGTTGACGACCGAGTACATTCCGTTGGTGACGAAGGTAAAGACGTCGATGTTGAGGTCTTGTTTGAAGGGTATCGTCTGTTTCCGGACCAGTTTTTGCAAGGTCTCCAACACCTCTTTATAGTGTTGAGCCAGTTCAAACTCTTCGTTTTCGGCGAAGGTCATCATCTTTTTGGTCAGGATATCCGACACGAATGCGTCATTGCCGTTCAAAAATCGAATGACGTCGTCGACGACCTTTTTGTACTCCTCTTCGGACACCTTGCCCGAACAGGGCGCAAGGCAACGACCGAGGTGATAATTGAGACACTCCTTTTTGGGCAAGATCCGACAGGTCCGCAGCGGGAACACCGTGTGGATCACGTCGAGTATCTCCCGCACCGACACGCCCAGCATATAGGGTCCGAAATACTTGGCTCCATCGCTCTTCATGCGATAGCAGATCTCTATCCGCGGGAACTTTTCTTTGACATTGATGCGGATATATGGGTAGGTATGATCGTCTTTCAGGAGGATGTTGTACGGTGGGTTGTACTGCTTGATGAGGTTGTTTTCCAAAATCAAGGCTTCGTACTCATTGGGCGTGATGATATAGTTAAAGTCGGCGATCTTTTCCACCAGCGCGATGGTCTTTTCGTTCTTTACGCTGTTGTGGAAGTATTGACGGACGCGGTTTTTGAGGATTTTCGCTTTGCCGACGTAGAGTACGTTTTTGTACTCGTCGAGCATGATATAACATCCGCTCTTGTCGGGCAGAGTCTTTAACTTGTCGGTAATGACGCTCATAGGACAATCATACCATATTCCCCTCGCATTTTTCAAGCGGAACAAAGGAGCCTCGGCGGGAAAATTCGCCAAAAGAAAAGGCGACCGATCACGGTCGCCGTAAGATCAAAATATCGTTTAGACGAGGACGGGTCCGAAGACGGTGTGCATCGTCATCCACTGCTTATAGCGGACGGGAAGGTAGAACATCGCATAGATGCCGAGGGTAATGACGCTGAAGAACCCCCAAACGAAAAACCTGCCGAGCAGTTCTCCTGCCTTGCCGGTGAACTCCAAAGTCATACCGACGATCTGCGTGTTGCGACACTCGTAGCGCTTCCAGATGCAGATAGCCGCGGGCAGACAGAACGGGATCAGAGACAGAAAAGCAAGACCGAGACGAAGAAAGAAATACTTGCCGACGGTGCCGGTGAAGCGGGACTTCAGATTTCTCTTTTTTCTTCTGATAGGTTGTTGTTGCACCACTTTGGATACCTCCACATACTAATACTCTATTATTTTATCATTGTTTTTTTCGTCCGTCAACAGTTAATTTAATAAATGAGCAATAATTGCGAGTTTAGAATCCGCAACGAGCTCTGATGGATATTATATCGTGCTGTAGATGGAACTTTTGCGCGAGCTCTTCAAAGGTCATGCGATACTTGCGGTTGAGTCCGCGGAAGATCTCCACGACAAGGTCGTAATAAAAGTCGCCAATACCGAGGATGGTGAGAATGTGATCGTAGGAGTAAGAATAGACGCGGTTCAATTCGACGATGCACTCCAACTCTATCTTCGCCATATCTTCGCCCAACTTTTGCAACTGCATAATGGCGTAAGCCTCCATAAAGGAGCGACCGCGGCGCATCATAAGATCGATGACGGTGGCGATCATGACGTCACGCTGACGCTTGTAATGAATGGTGAGAGCCTTTGCCGCTTTCTTGTAGCCGCAAAAAGTACGATCGCAGAGGTCTCCGAGTACGAAGACGACGGTCTCCTCCGGATTGTTCCTGTCCGCGAGGTAGCGCGCTTTGTCCTCCGCGAGAACTACGGAAAACTTTTCGCCGTTTTTCATCAATCTCTTATACTTACCTCTTGCTCCGGCACCGATGATGGTCAGAAAATCCGCTCTGGTGAGCGTGTTTCCGCTCTCCGCCATGATGACGGCGACGCCCCCGCAGGTCCCCTCGTACAGGTAAGAGTAGCTGTTATAGGCGTAGTCGTCCGGAGTGGACGGAGCAAGCTGATGGACGTAAGCGACAGCGTCGGTCAGAGACTCGGAAGGGATACGTTGGGTAATATAATCTCCCCTGAACGGGTACCCAAAAGGCGCGTTGTCCCCGGCATATTCGCTCGCATATGCGTTCGTTACGGCGCTGATGTATCGGTCGATAGACTTTTTATCGACGCCCTTGACGATAAAGTGCGCGGAGGCGTCCAGCACGCAGTACGCGATGAGGACGACGTCCTCTCCGGCGCAGTCTTGCAAAATGTCGATGAAGAGCTGCTTTTGCTTCTTTTTGGCGAAGGCGTCAAAACCGCTGATGGAATCCAACGCTACTTTTACGATGAGACCTTTGCCTCTTTCCAAAATACTGTCCATATTTACTCCTTTATATATTGGATAGTGAATTTTATGTCGAACGTATTGTCCTCTGCATCGACGAAAGCACCCGCCTTGCCGACTCTGACGTAGTATGTGCCGGACTCTGTCGGCAATCCGTCAACGAGGTCGGTGTACCCGGCGTCGGTGTAGTAGAACAGCTCTTTGTCGTCGCCCTTGACGTAGCGATAGCCGCCGTCAACGTAGTTGAGCATCACGGTGACGGAAGATAGATCGCTCACCGCGCCTGAAGGCGTGACCGAGAAGTCCTCTACCGCCCTCGGCAGAACCAGGTAGACGCCTTTGGCAAAGTCCACGTTATAGTTCTTATTGCCAAGGGTCCCGACGGTGATATTCCTTTCGCCGACGCCGTAGTCGTATGCGTCGCCAAAGGAGAGCGAACCGCTCAAAAGTTCCAGAATATCCTCTCCGAGACCGTTCCTTCTCGTAAGGGTTTCGCCCGCCGCCACGCGGTAGCTTACATACTCGGGCGTGACGCCGTTATATTCCCCGATGTTGATACCGCGACGGACCTCGCCCGTGGTACTCACACGGAGTCCCTCGTTCCTGGTCAGTTGATACTCGATCTCGGCAAAGATGGCGTCGAGCGCCTCTTTATCCACGGGGTCGGAGTAGTCGAAGTCGGCGGTCACAAACACGGCTATTTCAAACCCGGACGCGTTCGGACTGAGCATTTCGACCGAGTTGATCTTGCCGCCGATGAGGTCTGCCACATAGGCGGACAACTTTCTGTACAGGTAGTAGACCGCCATCGCATTGTCGTGGGCGTTGCTGTTTTTGTACGGCTTCACGAACGCGTTTTCGGTATAATTGACGGCGGTGACCTCGATGACCTTGGGAATGATGGTGAAGGTCTGGAGGGCGTAGTTTTCGGCGCGGTAGTAGTCGTTTCCGCCGACTTCCATCAAGATATAGTAGTCGTAGCCGGTATTGGCGGGCTCAATGTAATAGTCTCTTGAGAGAGCCGAACGCGGGACGTAATAGTCTCCGTCTATGGAGATCACCCGCATAAAGTCCCCTTCTGTCATATCGGTGTGCGCGAGCAGATAGTCGGCAAAGTCCGCTACGGGAATAAATGCGCTGTTCTCCACATACCACAACAGAATGTCGTCCGGATCGGGCAGATCGAACTCGGGAATGAGCTGCAACGGGGTGACGACCGCGGACTTCGTATTGCCGTAGAAGAAGATGGTATTCTGATAGATAAAGCGAATGGGCTGTTTGTTGTAGATCGTGACCACATAGGTCGCCGCCTTGTCGCGGAAGCGGACGGTGATCTCCTGCATAACGTGATCGACTTCGGGATCGATATTGCTGTTAAAGCCGGTCGTCGTTATTTGATCGTCATCGAGATACAAATACTTGTGGATCTCCCCTCCGATCAGTTCGTTGATCGTGAAGGTGATCTTCAGAATACCGCCGACAAGGTTGATCTTGCTTCCGGCGATAAAGTTCGTGACCGGTTTTTTCTCGACGACGACCCCGGACAGTTCGGCATTGCGGACGTGGACGAGGACGGTGGTCGTAAAGCCCTTGTACGTCAACTTCACCTTGGTATAACCGAGGGTGGTCACGCGGCTGTTGTAGTCCAGCATCTCCGGTTGGATATCGACGTAGCCGACGGTGCCGTCCACATAGTGTACGGTCAGATACTTGGCGGTGATGTCTCCGGTCTCCGGATCGAACTCACTCAAGAACAACTCCCAACCGGCAGGTGTCTCCGAGAGGACTCTGAGCCCCTCGTGCTCGCCGACGGAAACGTCGTCGTAGGAGATATATGCGATGTCGGTGTTGTTCTGACTGACGGTGATGACAAAGTCGGTGTAGACGATATTGTACACCGTGCCCTCTTCGCTCTCAAAAATGGAGGTGTGGTAGAGGCGGACGGTCTTGGTCCCGATACGGCGGAACTGGGTGCGATTCCCGGAGGAGTCGAACAGCTCGTACCACCAGCCCTGAGAAGTGCGCGACCCGGTCATCTCCGCCGAGGAGACGCCGAGGATCTCCGCCGAAGCGCCTGCATTGTAAGTCAGGCTGAAGCGGTATCTTGTCAGATCGAGATCGCGGTCGGTATCGGTATAGGTGTCCTTGCCGGTCTGTTTGACGGAGAGCGCGACTTCTTGACGCGGCTTGACGTTGATCTTGAGTGTGGTCGCGTCTATCTTGCCCAAGAACTTGAACTTGAACGGAATATTCTGTCCCACTTCGTCGGTGGTGGAGTCGTAGATCATATCCAGCGTCGCCGGACGCGTCTCGGTCGTATTGTTTGCCCAGTTGATGGAAAGGGTGATCCCCGTCAGATCCCAGTCTTCGCACTGGATGTACGTATCCTTATAATACTCGGCGCGGTACATCATACGAATGGAACTTGCCGCGACGGGAATGACGTAGAAACGGAACTCGCAATCCGCCGAGGCTCCGTAGCTGTCATAATAAGTGAGCGTCGCCGTATGGTGGGCGTCGTGCTCGTAGATGTCGTCAATTTCCAGAGTCGGCTGATCCGCGCTGTCCGGGTAGGTCAACACGACTCGCTGACCGGACATGTTCGACTTCAGGACGGTCAGTTCGTTTTCGGCTTCTCTGCCGATGATGGCGACCGATCCGTTTTCGTAATAGACGCGCAAAGTGGCTCCGGAGAGGTTGACGTCGTTGCTGCCGTTGGCGGCGGGGGCGGTCAGAAAAGCGTCCGTCGGATCGGTCATAAAGACGACCGACCGAATGGGTACGGCGACGACTTCACAACTGAGCGGAGCGCTCTCGACGGTCGTGCCGGGAATGACGAAGGTTATTTCCTTGGTGCCGATGTCGTCGCAAGCGAGATTGGATGTATTGCTCAACATATCCGACGTCACGCCGAGCTCTTCGCTCACGTCCAGATTGTTGTAGCGGATGACGTACCGAATGGTCGTAAGCGGGATCGTGTCTCCCATCCAGAAAGTCTTCCCGGAAATATTGTCGCTCTCGGGGACGATGTCCAGACTGACCGGATAGCGCTGAATGACCCGCACGCGCATTTCGATACTGTTGTTTTTGACGCCGCCGTAGACGACGTTGAGGACGTGCTCGCCCGCGGCGGTGATATCCAACTGACTCCGTCTGACGCCCGCGCCGACGGTTGCGAGATAGTAGACGCACTCGGTGACCTTCTTTTCTCCCCCTTCGGTCAAAGTCGCCGAGATGGAGACGGTATAATTGGTACCCTCGTTGAGGGAGACGTAGCGGTTTTCTTGCACGTAGAGGTTTTCACCCGTCTCACTGATGACGGTGACGACGATCTTGATGCGGTCCTCCGGATAGCCGTGGCTGACGCCATACAGTAGCTCGTACCGTCCGGCTGGCAGCCCGCTCACGTTGTCAATGGACGTGAATTCAAATCCCGGTATCTCCGATCGGAGCAGGTCGTCGTCGCTGTTGACGACCTTGATGAGCGTGTGATCCATCGGATAGGTCTCCACTTCGCCGTTGTTATAAGTGACGGTGACCGAACCGCTGGAGAGGTCGATGGAGTCCCCTTGCGTGACGTCGTCCATCGCCGAACGGAACTGTTTGGTGACGGGGTAGGTTGTGACGACCATACTTTGATAGCTTCTGTCCTGCACGTTGATGGAGAACTGCCCGACGGGAAGGGTCTGAACGGTCACGACGCCCTCTTCGATGGAAGTGACGATGCCGCCGCCGGCGGATGCGTACACGTTAGTCCCGCCGTAGCGACCGATGGATTCTTCAAAAAGCAGGATCTTGCCGACGCTCACGGTATGTTCGGTGACGGGATATGTGACGACGGTGCTGACGGTCAAAGACCCCTTGCCGACGTACTTGACGACGCCGTAGGACTTGCTGACCACGTTGTCCAATTCTCCGTTGCCGGCGAGTTCGGTCGTGGGGGTCACATACTCCCCTTGTCTGACCATAGCTTCGCCGCTGTAGGTATAGGTGATCTCGGTGGGGTAGTCGTCGGGGAGATACGCCACGCGCGCGATCTCCGTGCGGACGTATCTGTCGTCAATATAGACGTGGAGGTTGTCCCGGATCTCCAGCGCGGAGACTTCGGGCGTCAACTCGTTGTCGTAAGCGAGCTTCAGTCTCATACCGTCCAACTCCAAGCGATCGCCATAGCCGACGAAGACCGCCGACTGGTTGGGCTCGCGTAAGACGGTCAGACCCGTGATCGTCTTGTCGATGAAGTTGACGTAAAAACTGAGTCGATTGCCGTAATACGAAATATAGATCTGCTGGCTTCCGACGCGGGTGTTGTCGTAGTTTTCCAACATCTTGTCGGTGACGTCGGTATAGACCGTCTTGCCCCCTTCGTAGACAATGGCGAGTCGCGCGCCCTGCGCGCGGACCTCTTCTCCTACGACATACTCTCTTTTCAGCGGGGCGCTGTCCAAACGAACGCTCGCAAAGGTCAGATCGTAGACGTTGATATTAAAAGTCGTCTTCTTCCCGCCATAGGTGACGGTGACGACTTTGTCGATCTCAGGGGCGTTCATATTGTATCCGCTCAACATATCCGCCGTAAGAGGATACTCGGCGATCTTGCCGTCGGTGTAGGTGACGATGACCGTGGCGTCCGTGACATCGAGGTCGTCCCCCTGGACATATTCCGTCCTTGTGATCCCACCCACGGTGATGGACTGTACTTTTGCTTCGGCAAAACGAAGATCGGGCGTACAAGCGACGAACAACGCAGCGACGAACAATATCAATAGGACCACAAGAAGTTTCTTTTTCATACGACCCGTCAAAATTTTGGGACGGTTTCGTCAAAAGGACGCACCTATCCCTAGAATAAATATATTATACAACTATAAATAAAATTTGACAAGAGGGAAAAGCAAGGAAAATAGCGAAAATATCGTCCTTTGCGGACGAAAGGAAAACGGAAGCCTCGGAACGGAAAAAGGCGACTACCGGATCTGCCAGTCGATGGGTTTTTCTCCCCTTTCCGTCAGGATCTTGTTGACGGTGGAAAAGTGCTTGCACCCGAAAAATCCGTAATGAGCCGACAGCGGAGAGGGATGCGCCGCTTCCAAAACGGTATGCTGACTGCTGATGCAAAGCGATCTCTTCTTTTTCGCCGGGGCGCCCCACAAGAGGAAAATAATGGGCTCCTTTCGTGCGTTGAGTTTTCTCAACACTTCGTCGGTGAATATCTCCCACCCGTATCCGTGATGGCTCATCGGTCTCCCTTCCCGCACGGTGAGTATGGTGTTGAGCAAAAACACGCCTTGCTTTGCCCAAGGCATAAGGTACCCGCACTCGCCCATTTCGATACCCAAATCGTCACTTATCTCACGATAGATGTTCCTGAGTGAAGGCGGAAGTCTGACGCCCTTTTTGACGGAGAACGCCATACCGTGCGCTTGATTGGGCTGGTGATACGGGTCCTGCCCGATGATGACCACTTTGACGTCCTTGTAGGCGGTCGCCTTGAACGCGTTAAAGATATCGTACATATCGGGATGTATCTTTTCGGCGGCGTACTCGTGCTTGAGAAAGCCGCGTAAAATTTTGTAATAGTCCTTATCGAACTCCCCTTTCAGGACCTCGTTCCAGTCGTTGCCGAAATCTACCATCTTGCTCACCCCGAAGATCTTACTCCCTCTATTGTATAACGAGAAAAGGTTTTTTGCAAGCGGCAGAATTGCGAATCAGTCCAAAAGGCACAAAAGGCACAAGCACATGGCGAGCGTATTTTTATCGCAGCAACCGTCGTTGGTCCCGCAATCGGAGTCGTCGGAAGAGCCATTGCTTAATAACAACAATAAAAGCAGCGGAAGAGTGTTGTTGCCGAACATAGGTTTTACCCCCTTTGATCTTTCAATAATCTACAATATGCGTGAAAGTTCTTATCCGTGCCGAATTTAGAATAAAAAGAAAAAACGGAGGAGAGATGGGAGAAGACCTATGTTATTTACCGCCTGAAGAGACGACGAACGAACTCGCCGACTTCTTTGCCACGTTCGCCGATCCGACGCGGATGCGAATCCTGACGCTATTGACCATCGGGGACTACTGCGTCAACGACGTATCCGATCTACTGGGAATGAATCAAAGCACGATCAGTCACCAACTGCAAAAACTGCGAAAAAAACGGTTGATCGACTGTCACAAGTCGGGCAAAAAGACGGTGTACTTTCTTCGGAACGAAAAGATCAACGATCTCTTTCTGCAAGCCGTACTCGCCACCGAACAATGATCGCTACTTGACGATCCGTTTTACCAGTTTTCCGAGGTATACAAAGACTTTTTCCAACAAAAAGTCATACAACAAAAAGCAGATCGAGAAGACGCCGTTGAACAATATGTACAAGGCGGCGTCAGGCAATGCGTCCAAAAAGGTGATCTTTTCGAGGTCTACGGAAAGGAGTCCGATCACTTGATACAAAACAAAGAAAAGAAGACAAGAATAGACGAACTTTATTCCGTAGCCTAAGAGTCTGTTCTTGTCCTTTTCATACCAAAAAATAGAAAAAACGACGTAAAAACCGCTCGCCGCGGCGAAAGGCACGATGGACAGACCGACGATAAAAAAACCGCCTGCCGTGACGGCGACAGCGGATAAAAGCCCTTCTTTATAATATCCTTTGCTCAATGGGAGCATGATCCCCACCGCGCTGAGGACGGCGAAGGAGATCGTCAAAGTCCGCACGAAATACGCGAGCACGACGAAGACGAGAGAGATCGCCGCGCCAACACCTGCGAGGGCGATTTTCCGTCCTATGTCCCGTCCGCGCATTCTAACAGCAAGTGATGAGATCTCCGCCCATGCACTCGCAGCAGCAATCGGCGCAGAGCAAGGTGGAGCAGCAATCGCATATTCCACAGCCCCTTCCGGCGCTCGCCGTATCCATGTCGGAGTAGGACCGTCCGGTCCTCTCTTCCTCTCCGTAGAAGGACCTACGGGTGGAGGAATCCGCCTGCGTCTTTTCCCGCATCGTCTTCCTGGCTTCGGAATAGGTCGTATTGTCCGGCTCCATCTCGCACGCAAAGTCCAGCTGTCGCAAGGCGTCGTTGACCCAGCCTTTTCGATAAAAAACGGCGGACTGCAGATAGTGCCAGCGCGCAGTGCGCTCGGCGCAGTCGTCCAATATCCTCTGCGCGTCGTCCAGCCGCCCTTCCTTGATGGCGGTATCTACGTCGGAGAGGTCCGTCCCGGTATAGGAGATGTCGAAACGAGAGCGCAATATCTCTTGCGCGCAAGCGTAGGCGTCCTCGATCTCCTCCAACTTGGCGCAAGCGTCGGCGCCCACTTCCCCCGGCTCGAACCGAAGGTCCTCGTATTTTTTTCTCTGTTCGTTGTAGGCGTCGGCTAGTTCGCTCTGGGTGCAGTCTTCGGTCAAGCCGAATACTACAAACGGATTTTTGTCTGCCATTCTTCTCCCCTCCCGTTCAAAACGAATTCGGTGCGGCTCTTGAGTCCGCGATAGACGATGTTGGAGAGCGGTCCCTCGCTCACCTCGACGGTCATCTTTTCATAACACTCGACGGCGCGAGAGACGCAATCGTACAAAAAGACGCGCGCGGTCTTTGCCACCTCTTGTTTAACCGTATCGTCCAAGTCTGTAACGCCCCTTAAAAAGGGGTTATAATTTTTCTTTTTCGGATGTTTTTTGTTGTGCAAATAGTCTTTCTGCAGATCGTCGAAAGCGTCTATGCAGTAGATCCATCTGCCGATATGGAACAAAAACTCCCTTAAGCGCTTGTCGCACTTGTCGCTGACTGCGTCCCCTGCGGCGCTGAGCATATAGCCGAAGGCGTCGGCAAGGCGAGATAACGACTCCTCGGTCTTTTCCAGCCTCCTGAGTTTTTCATACCCGGTCCTGACCGCGACGTCGAAGTCCGGCACGCGTTTTTTCGCTCGCTTGTAGTAAGGGCGTACCGACGAAAGAATGGCTCGATGTTTGCCTTCGTCCACGACGTCATCGTATACCTTATAGTACCCCAACACGACGTTTATATCCGCGACTTTACGCAAAATCTCGTTGTCATCGACATACTCGATCTTTCTTCCGACAGGATGCGCTATGCAGTGGCCAGTGGCAAAAACGGGCTCTTTATGCTCGTAATTGTGTCCGAGGAGAGCCAGTAGGACGACGTCGTAGTTGAGCGTGAGACGCATAAGGGTCCCGCACTCTTTTCCGATTGCCTTGCAGACCCCGCAATAATAGGCGCGGTAGGTCTGATAGTCCTTGATAAGAATATTTGGTTTGTCTACGACGACGTAACCGAACATTATCTCTCGACCAACCCCACTTTCCGATACACTTTGTTCAGAGTCCGCTGGGCGATGCGAGAGGCGCTCTCCGCGCCCTCTTTATAGACGGAAACGAGGTACTCCTTGTCATTGATGAGACGGTCGTATTGCTCGCGGATGGGACGGAGACGCTCGACGACGGCGTCGGCGACCTCGTTTTTCAGTTCGGCATATCCTTTCCCCACGAAGTCCTTTTCCACGTCGGCGACGGTGCGGTCGGTGACGGTGGCAAGTATGGTCAACAGATTGCTGACTCCCGGCTTATCTTCGGAATAGATCACCCTACCGTCGCAGTCGGTGACGGCACGGCGGAACTTTTTGACGATGGTATCGGGATCGTCGATGAGGTTGATGTAGCCGTTGGGGTCCGGGTCGGACTTGGACATCTTCTGCGTCGGATCCTGCAAGGAAAAGATCTTCGTCCCCTGCTTGCCGAAGAAAGGCTCCGGCACGGTAAAAGTGGGAGAGTAGAGGTTGTTGAAGCGGATCGCCACGTCGCGGGAGATCTCGAGATGCTGTTTTTGGTCGATGCCTACGGGCACGAAGTCGGACTGATACAGGAGAATATCCGCCGCCATAAGCACCGGGTAGTCCAATAGACCCATATTGATATTCTCGGCGTGTTTAGCCGACTTGTCCTTGAACTGCGTCATACGGCTCATCTCACCGACGTAAGTAAAACAGTTGAGGATCCAAGCGAGCTCCGCGTGTTGATGCACATGCGACTGAAAGTACAAAATGCTCTTCTGCGGGTCGAGACCGCAGGCAAGATACTGCGCGAAGAAACTCATCGCGCGCTTTCTGTACTCGGCGGGGTTTTGCCGCACGGTCAGAGCGTGCAGATCGGCAATGGCAAAGATATTGACGTAGTCGTCCTGCATCTTCAACCAGTTGTTGATGGCGCCCAAAAAATTGCCCAACGTGATACACCCGGTGGGTTGGACCGCGCTGTATACTACCTTTTTGTCTCCTAACATATTTCCTCCTCTTTTTCTTCTGCGAATAAAACTATTTCCGGACAGCGGACAGGATCGCCTCGTCTATACCGTCTTTTTTGACCACGTCAGGGTGTAGAACCGGTTTTTTTGCGAGGGCTTTGATGCTCTCGGGAATGGGCACGCCGGAGAAAAACTCCAACTTCTTCGCCGCTTTTTCGGCGTCCTCCTCCTTGCTATGCGCT
>JAFVAC010000088.1 GCA_017476265.1 Clostridia bacterium | reverse complement strand
TACTTGTTGGCTTGACAAATTGTTTATCTTAAACCCTTCTTGTATGATACGATGACGTATCGACTTCCGGAAAGAAAGTTGATCTTCGTTCGCATTGTTGAACGCCGTGACGGTCAGACTGCAATCGAACAGGACTTCGTTTTCGTTCTGAAGGGACATAAGCGTAGCCCCCATCGATTCGACGTGACTTTCTTTCGCGATGAGTTCAGACGCTTTCCGGATATTCTCTTCCCGGCTCCCGAGTTCCATCACGACTTTGTCTATTCTTTTTACCGCCTTCAGCCTGTCCACCGGACGGATCTTCAGCACTACTTTTGTGTTGTCGATATTGAAGATCTCCGACCCCCACGCGTTGGCGACGGACAAAGGATAGTCCGAGATCGTCATCGTAAACGCTTTTACGTCGTCAACGGTGTAGTTTCTTCCTGCGAACTTCAACTTTTTCGGCATTATGTAATCGACGTAGTCTTTCGGCTCGACGTTGTAGATCTCCCGTTCGTCGAAAAAGCGGGTATGACAATACTTCAAGAAGTTCACGACTTCTTTTTGTCCGAGTATTACGCTATCCAATCCCATCTGATTCAGCATTTGTACGGCGGTATCGGCGTTGTCTTTCAGACTGTCCTCTTTTGCGTCGTAGATGACGATATAATAATACGGACGGAATTGTTTCGTTTCGTTGTTCAATCTGTCGATCTGACTGATCCTGTCCTCGAGGACGGCTTTCTTCAACTCGTTTTTCTCTTTTTCGACGCGCTCGAACAGCGACGCGGAAAAGGCGTCGAAATTGATCGGACGGTCGATCTTGACGATATCCATACTGGCGCCGATGTCCGTCAACTTCAGTACGCGCTCGAAGTACGCTATCTTTGTGTTTTGCATTCCTTCGTCGAGCAAACGAAACTCCGTTTGTCCTACGGAAATCACCCTTGCGAAGTAATCCGGATAGACGATGATCCCGTCGTCCCGGATCTCCTTATACGGGACGAAGCGCTTGATCTCGGCGCCGGCGTACGCCTTTTTCATAAATCGGAATTGTATCATTGATACGATGTTCTGATAGAACCGCCCGCCGTCGTCGGTCGGGAAAAAGAGCGGCGCCATGATAACGCCCGCGACGAGCATTATCCATACTTTGCCCGGCAAATTGGAAAAGCCGATCAAGACTTCGATGCCGATCACACCGATCGCAACGAAGATGTCCCATATCGTAAAGTTTTTGTAAACGGTCGCCCGTAACTTTGTGTCCTTCGGTATAACTCTAATTTTTTACCCCCTTTTAACTCGTTCGCTTCGCCGATAAGGTCTTTCAGGTCGTTTCTATGCGCGTAATCGTGGAACGGCTTGTTCATTGTCCCCACAAGCCCGTTATTCTTCATCCAACCGCCTTTCAATGCGTCTTTCAACTCATTGAGTCCGTTACTTGCTTTCGTCCTCACCCCCGTATAGGCGTTCCCTCCAAGCAACTTTAAGCTCGTATCAAGCACTTTGCCTGCTCCGCGTAGTATCCCGCCGCTACGCCCGCCGGATCCGCCGCCTCCGCCGCGACCGGCTCTACGTCCGAAGATCGCGCCTGTTACACCGCGAGCGATTCCAGCGCCGGCGGAAGCCATCATCATACCGCTGTAAATCGACTGACCGAGATTCCGCCCGCTGTCCGGTGACGCGCCGATGAGTTGTCCGAAGAGTGTTGCTCCGCCGCTTGCGGCAAGTGCGCCGCCGAGGACCAAAAGGAGATTGAAGAGCGTCGTCACCCATTGGGTTTTTCCGATGTCGATCCCGTCCCCCATAATCCCGAGGAAAAGAATATACAAGTTCAGCGCGATGACGGTACCGTAGACGGAAAAGAGTTTTGAAAACGTCGTCTCCCGCCATATCTTGAACTTCGCTCCGTCGTCAAACGGTATCGTCGACACGATGAGCGGCATATACAGATATAACGAAACGATCTCGAACAGACGTTTTGCAAGTGTGATTAAAGTGATAAAGACAAGAATAAGCAGTATCAGCGGCGTGAAGAAGAGCAAAAAGAGATTGGTTTTATATAAGTCAGCCATACCACCGCCTTGATAAGTATCTGCCGAATAATTTATAATTTCGTTTCCTTCATCGTCTGTTTCTACATCATAACCGGGTGAGTTTTCCCATCCTACCCAATGATTCTTTTTATAGGTACCAAAAAAATCATCTGCCGTAGTCGGAAGAAAGAAATCTTTTGAAGAATATCTTTTCCCGTCGTCATCAGTTCTCCATCCACCCTCGTACTCGTCTGTATCCGGATTATCATTGTTGACGGCTATATCGATTATCCTTTGCGACATCGTAAGATTATCACCTTGATCGAACGCACCGTTGATCTCCCGAAGAATCGTATTCCCGACAAGCACAACGCCGCCGAAGACGATCATCGTCAAAAAGAACGCAAGAAGCGCCCCGCCGAACTGCGAAACGACTTTCATCACCGATTTTTTATTCGTCACCATATTCTTGATGACGCCGGCGATCGTAAACATAGCAAGAAGCGCCACCGATATGATTAAAATCCAATAGAAGACCTTTTCTATTGTCGGATTGTTGATAAAAAAACTGACAATATCGGTCGCTTCTTGCCCGTTCTTCGCCGGAAGATCGTCTACGCCGGTATAGATGTTGAAAGCGTCGAAAAATCCGTCGAGAACTCTCATCATCAAAAATGCAATATCGGCAACCAGTTTTTTAAGTAATAATTCCATACTCTACTCCTTGTATTTTTTTATTATATATGCTATACTTTTTTCATAAAATTGAGAGGTTTTTATAATGAAAAAAGCAGTTAGCGTCATTCTTATTATTTCGATAGCCGTTCTTCTTGTGTTCTCCCTTTGCGGTTGCGGAACAAATAAAGAAGATAAAATTATTGGCACGTGGGAAAGCGACTCTTCGCTTGGATTGTCTTGGCATTTTATTACCTTCAAATCTGACAATACTTTTTCGTTTATTAGATGGAACGATAATTCGGTTATAGATGGCAATACTTGGAGTTTCGACAAGGAAAAAAGCACCTACACCTTGATTCCCAAAACAGATGACCGCAAAACCTCTGCAAGAATAAAAAAAGATGGTTCTTTGATAATTTTTGAGGGTAATAATCTCTATGCCTCGCTTACGAAAATCGCTAACGAATAACCAGTTCACCATATTCCCATCTTCGTTTATAGCCCGAGAAAACACAAAGGAAATTGTGCCGTCGGGCTGTTTTTTTGTAAGTATGTAAGTACAAACATCCTTTACTTCTTTTCTTCTTTGTGGTATACTTTTTTCAATTTCGGAAAGAGGTATGCTATGGGTTTTTTCGACATTTGCAACGATGATCCCAATTTGACGTCGGGGAATTATTCGACAACACAAAGAGGAAATAACGGGCGTTCTTATAATAGCAACTATTATTCCACTCTTCGGTTTCCTTATGCTCCCGTTGAAACGCCCAATGGAATATACGCTTTTTATAAAGACCCTCGTCACGTTTTCTATTTTGATAAAGATAGATTTGGAGAGTTTTATATATATCGAGATCGCATTAAAATCCTTTATGTAGGAAGAATCACAAGGGATTATAATAATGTTTTCACTGTTTTCGGTAATGATTCTGAAGAATACACTAATTTTTTTGACTTTGATAAAGCAATTTCGGCATTGAAAGATGATGAACTCGGCGAATTGTTTATTTATATTAGAAACGGAGAAATCGTTTTTCGATTCGCTGCAGGCGAAGCTCCTCACGACGTACAAATTAAGCGATTCGCCAATAACATTGTCACATACGGATACAAAAGCAGTTGTCGCAGAGTTCCCTATGCAAATATTCTTGACTATCTTGTTCAACTCAATCGTTCGGATATCTCCTTTCCCCCTGTACAGCCCATTCAAATTGAAGGAATATACCCATTTTATAACAACCCCGCGCACGCTTTTTATATCGACGAAAACAACCACTTCGGGGAGTTTTATTTTAATAAAGACAATATGAAGTTCGTCAAGTTCGGCGACGTCGTCCGCTATAACGAAAACGCCTATATCGCGTTTTATACCGAAACAAAAGGATTGTGGGGTGCGGATAATTTCAGTTATAAAACGTTCTTTGAAGTTATGCATTACTCCGATCGGGAAGTCATTACAAAAGATAATGATTATGAAAACTTGGTCAACTATAAAATTATCTTGATCTATGCCATACCAAAAGGGCTTGTTTGTCTTTTCGATGATGACCCCGAAGACGAAGACCCTGCATACCTTGTCAGTCAGTTTTGTAAAGACGCTTACAAAGGCAACTTTAAGCCTTTGTGCAAGAAAAGCGATATATCCGATATGCCGGAATACCATCAATATGTTATTGATAACAAACTCTACAAGTTTTAGTGATAAGTGCATCACGATCTCATCATCGAAGACAGTCCGAGAAAACACAAAGGGAATTGTGCCGTCGGGCTGTTTTTTTGTAAGTATGTAAGTACAATTAGTCATTGTTTTTATCCTGTACCCTCTTTTTTAACGTTTCCAAAAACACATCGTTTTTGAATTTCTCCGCGTTTTCGTCGCTTTTAGAAAGTAAGAAGTCTGCTTTGATCGTCTTAAACTCTCCACGTGACGATTGACGCAATGTCGTAGGCGTAAAAAGCGTGTCTCGTATTCGATTGAAGACGTCAAGACGATCTTCCATCTCGTTCAAAAACTCGCTTCGGGAGATTGTTTCAAAAGTAATCTGTTTGTTTAGTATTCTTTGATAAATAACATCACTTTTGTATTTCATTACAGGAATATCCGTCAGTTTTTGCAAACCTACGAGATGTTTGTAGTTCCTTGCGTCAAACACGATGTCCATTTCAAGAAGGCGCCCTTTTTTACCCGCCGTAAGGTGAAACTTCTTGCCTTCCAAGTTTTCGGCATAATACTTTGCCGATTCGTACAGTTTGTCCATTCGATACGTACTTTTTTATACGAAAAAAGCCCTCGCTATGAGGGCTGTAAATGCTTTTCTTTCAGTGCGCCGCTAACGACGCGCCTATTCGAGTGTTGGGTAAACAATAACCGTTTGGAACGACCTCGACGCGGCACTTCCTCGACCAAACACCGCGCTTCAACGGTAATACGTAAGTCCTGCCTACGTATCAAGGTTTTACCTTGTACTATTATTGTATTCCCAATTCTATATTTTTGTCAAGCCCTCTTTGACAAAAATTGCATTTTTTGCAGTTTTTACTGCTTTACTCTCTTTTGTGTTCTCGTTTTCTCCGGTACGGTAGCGGTCCCGGCCTGCAATAGGTCAAGACCGCTACCAAGCATAAATTAGGCGTTTATTCCGGTGATATTTCCCGCCCAATTGCCGAGCCAACCGATGAGTGCGACGGCGACAACGCCGAGAACAAAGATGATCGCAAGACCGATGAAGAAGTTCTTCAGATACTCTTTTGCTTCGCGCTGTTTTTCTTGACTTCCGGCTTGCCAATACTTGAAACCGAGGAACGCGCCCCATACGACTACGACGGCGCCGAGGACGCCGACGATTACCGGCCACGCCTGGCTGATCAAGCCTTTTAAGTTTTCGCCGAGTTGGTTAAGATCTTGTGCCGCTGAAATAAGATAGTTCATTTTTTAATCTCCTTTTGAAAGTATTTTTTTGTTGTGTTTGTTTTTTTTGCTTGTACGAAAATAACATCTACGTCATAGTTGCCCCCTTTACGCCGCCTTTATGCGATGTCCTTTGATGAAGAGGACGATGAGTAGCACGACGACCGCCGCGCCGAGCGCGATCAGAGCAATACTGATTGCATTAAGCGTAAACTTTACTTCAAATTCATACTGCGTGACGTTGCCGCATTCGTCGGTAAGCACCAGTACGTAATTTCCTTTTTCGGACACGGTACTTTTATCCGTGATCCCTTCCACCAGTTCGCCGTCTTTATACAAGACGAACGTAACGCCTTTTTCGGACAAGCCGGAAAAACTGACTTTCCCGTTCTTCTGTGTCAGAACGATCTCCGGCGCGGTATTGTCGATCTCCACGGCAAAGTAGTAACTTTTGTCCGTTTTCGAGGACGAAAGCGTCACTTCGTATTTGCCGCTCTCGGTAAGCGTGATCGATTTTGCCGCGCTCTCGACGTCGTCGCCGTTATGGGTGATCTTCGACACGAAAAAGTCTTTCGTGTCTTCGACGACAAGTTTCTGTTGGCGTTCGTTCAGAATGACGAAAGAAACGGTTTCCTCATTCCCTGCGTCGTCCGTTATTACGACGACGTACGCCCCGGGGACGGTATAGCGTAAACTTGCTTCCGCGTCTTCTCCGTCGAGCGTTACGCTTTGCGCGACGTTTTCGGAGAACGTAAAGGAAACGTCGGCGGTGGTGAACAGCCCGTTCTCCGCCGTACACGCGTACTTGATCGTTTTGTCGATCACAAAGTCGTACTTCGTACTGTTCCCGGCGCGATCGGTCACTCTGACGGAATAATACCCTTCGTCGGAAAAGACCGTACCGCTCTTGATCTCGCCTTCAGTTGCGCCGCGCGACGTCATCTTTTCGATAACGACCGCATTTTCGGCGCACGTCACCGCAACGTCTTGATTCGACAAGCCGTTTTCTCTGACGTTTTCTAAGGTCAGAACGGGCGCGGTGAGATCTATTTCGATCTCAAGATCGAGGACGTTCTCGTACAGATCGGTTACGGTCAGACGGTAGAAGCCGTCGTTTTGTAACTCTTCGCCCTCGGCGTACTCTTTTCCCTCTCGGTCGATCAACCGGAAAGAAGCATACTCTTCTTCAATCGTGATCTTCTGTCTGTTACGCGTTAAGACGTAGTCGTCTTCTTGAATCGTAACGGCAGCGGAAAGATTGAACAGTACTTCGCTGTCGAGATATACAGTAAAGCGCGTTACATTGCCGACCTTGTCGGACAGTTCAAACGTGTAAAGCGTGTTGAGCGAAAGGATCGTTCCGCTCTGATACGTTTGGGCGTTGTAGCCGTCGCGTTGCGTTTTGGCGGTAACGCCCTCTTCAAGCCACGATACAAAGAAAGGCTTGTTTGTACTTCCGTTCGCGCCGATGGGCGACGCATCGGTCGCTTCGATCATAAACGCCGGCGCTTCGCAGTCGATCGTAAAGGTGTACTCTATGTAAACCCCCTCGTCGGCGAGCAGATACACGAATACAAGGTAGTGTATCGTCTGATCGGGCGTTTTATCGACGGTAACGGTAAACGTCTTTTTCTCCGCATTGTAGACGGGCTGAAGCCCGTTTACGGGCGTACGGTGCCCGTCGTCGTAATATAACTTCACCCCGTACACGTCTACGTACGTTATACTGACGTTCGTGTTCGTCGTGCCGCCGTTCCGGACACCATCGAAGGACGCGGACGGTAAGCCTTTTTCATAGAAGATCGGATCCGTTTCGATCGTTCTTCCGTACATATCCGTCATTATGGCGGCGTACTTCCCGCCGTCCGTAAGGACGTAAGTACCATTTGCCGGGGAAACAACCGTTCCTTCGCTGTCTTCGGTCAAGTCGATATACGTCCCATCGGAGCGGATCTTCACAAGCCGCAACATCAGCAAGGCGTTGTTCCGATCGTTTTTGTTGATATATACCGTCAACTTCTTCGTGTTGGCGGCAAGGGACGTGTACGACCACGACGGCGCCGTCCCTGCAATCACGACGGAGAATGTCAAGAAGTTATACGAACGATCGTAGACCGTGATCGAGTACGTTCCGGCGCCGAAATCGGCGTCGAGAACGGGAAGTTCGTCGGTCGCGGTAAACGTACCGGCGTATTTGTCGCTAACGACGTTTACACAAACGTTTTCCGCGTCCGCATCGTCAAACAATTCGGAAATGGAGAAACTGACGGCGTAAAACGCGCCGCTACGATCGCCTACCGCGTCTTTGTTGACGGTAAGATCTTCCACGCCGTCACCACGCTCGATATGCGCCTTCAGCGTCGGCTCGGAAAGGTCGATAAACAAGATCGCCGATTGCTTATTGCCGCACAGATCGCTTTCCTCATAGAGATAATACCCTTCGTAGAGATTGCTCGCCCGCGACAAAGCGGCGGAGAAACTTTCGCCGTAAGAAAGATCGAACGCGTACGGCTCGACGGCGCCGGTCAGATTGCCGACGTACGTCAGTTTTACGCTTGACGTCGACAGAGCGGCGTTGTTTGCCGGCACGAAACTTTGACGGGCGAAATACACCGGCAAACCGTACACCGATAAGAAGTCCGGCGTTTCGATTCTGTTCAACGTCAACGCCGCATTGTCTGATTCAAAGCCGGCGTTTGTGATGTTCTCGTACACGTTCCGCGCTTCCGTCTTGTTGAAGATCTTCCGTTCGGAAACGTATTTGATCGCATAGTGAAGAACCGCCGCTTCCAGTTCGGATTCAGTCGGATACGTGACGTAGACGTTTTCGTTGTTGACGGAAACGTAGCCGTAGCCGCCTTCGGTGACGGCGTATACCCTGTATTCCTTTTCTTTCGCCACGGCGAACGCCAAGGCGTCGTCGTACCTTGCGAACGTGTACGTCCCGGCGATATCCTGTCGTGATGTTGCGGAGTAGATACGGGACGGCAACGTCACCGTGTACCAAGTGTTTTGCTTGAAACTGTTCCGTATATTCTCGACGTTTCGGAAGTCAAAGGTAAAATTGAGCGTGACGGAGTACGTTTCACTTCTTTGTCCGAAGACATCCTCGGCGTAAATGAGCCAAGTCCCCTCGTTCTCTTTTGTGCTTTCGATCGTGAGCGACGTTTCCGTCGTCTTGAAAGTGTCCGTCCCGCCCGCTTTTTTGTAGTAGATTGCGGCAAAATGGCGGTCGGAAGCGCTATACGAAAACGCTGTATTCGTATAGCCTTTGTCCGACGTCTCCGTCATCAGGCCCGCAAGCGCAAACGCCGGGGCGCCGAGGTCGAGCGTGACGGATCTTACCGGCGACCGTAAGCCGTTTTTATCAACGGCGTAGAATTGATACGTCCCTTCGTTTGCAAGCGTCGCGTCAATGGTCGATTGAGAACACAAAGAGAAGTTAGCGTCGCTTTCTCTCCGGATAAATAATTGATCCGGGAAGACGTCGTCAACGGACACTCTGAAGGCGGTATTCGTGTAGCCTTTCCGCGCTTCGTCGGCGTCGGTGTCGAAGATCACAACTTCGGGCGCGGTAAAGTCGACGGTAAACGTAACGACGTCGCTTGTATAGCCGTTGACATCAACGGCGTAAACGCTCCAAGTTCCCTCATTTTCCGTTTTTGCGGCTATTGAAAAGTCGGCGCCGCGAGAAACGTATTCGGCGTCATACTGCCGTGTATAAAGCGTATATTCGGCTATATCGGTCGCGGAAATCTTGACTTCTCCATACGAATTTTCGTCTTGTGTTATCGTGCATGCGCTCCCGGAAAGATCTTTCCCAACAATAGACAGAATCGGCGCGAGAAGATCCACCGTGAACGACTTCGTCGTGACGTTGCCGGCTTTGTCGTATGCCGTAAGTATGTAAGTACGCTCGGAAAGATCGTTCGCCGACAGCTTGGAAACGAAGATCCTCTCGTCGTCGAGATACACGCCGTCCGGATTCTCTTCCGTGACGTCGATGAAGACGGTTTCACCCGTCAGATAGTATTCTTTGATCGAGAACGTCGGCGCAGTGCGGTCTACGATAAACGACACCGTCGTTTTGTTCCTCGCCTTGTCGCTGACGACGATAAAATGCTCTTTTTCATCCAGCAAAACGCATTCCCAACTTCTTTTATCCGTTACTTCGTTGTCGAACAGGACGTAATCAAGATTGTCGTCGGATACGGTAATCGAAATTAAGTCCGTCGCTTTGGCGTAAACGACGCCTTCCGCCTTTTTGCTGTTTTTATTCAGTTCGACGATGGGATTCAGCGTATCGACGATGAAGGTCTTCGTCGTATTGTTCCCCGCTTTGTCCGTCACGGAAATTGTGTGGGTTCCTTCGCCGAGATCTTCCACAAACCACGATCTCAAGAACGTTTCTCCGCCGTCAAGCAAAACGGTCTCAAGCGCTTCTTCCGACACGTCGAGAAGAACGGTTTCGCCGGCAATATAGTATTCCTGCAAGATGAACTCCGGCGCACCTTTATGTACGATGAAAGAAACGGTCGTAATGTTCCCGGCTTTATCGTAAGCCGTAACGGTATGTTCGCCGTCCGAAAGACTTGAGCCAGTCCAACTGTAAACGATCGTTTCAACGCCGTCAAATAGTACCCGATCGGCGTTGATGTCTTCCACTACGACGGAAACGGTATCAAAAGAAGATACGTATACGCCCGCGGGCGCGATGTCGTTCATATTCCGGCGAAGCGTAACGGACGGCGCGGTCTTGTCGATGACAAACTCAATAGATGTGCTGTTCCCGGCTTTGTCTGTGACGACGACGGTATATTTTCCGTCTTCGAGATCGCTCACAACGACGGCATAGTCGAAGATCTCCGCACCGTTCAACGTTACGACGGAAAGGTGTTCTTCGACGACGTCAATCCGGAAATCGTTCTCCGCCTTAAAGTATGACGTATCAACGATCGCGTCGCCTTTTTTCAACGTGACGACGGGATACGTTTTGTCGATGATAAAGGACTTTGTCGTGACGTTCCCGGCAAAGTCCGTTACGGCAATGCCATGTTCTCCTTCGGAAAGTCCGGCGCAAAGCCACGACGTCAGATCCGTCGTCAGCCCGTCCAGTTCGACAAAGCGAAGATTTTCTTCGACGATCCGTAGAGAAATCGTGTCGCTTGCCTTGTAGAACGCATTGACCGAAAACGCCGGCGCGGTCTTGTCAACGATGAAAGTCACGGTCGCGCTGTTACCGGCAAGATCATATACTTTCACCGTGTGGGATCCGTCTTCCAGTTCGTCGGACAAAACAACGTCCCTCTCCGCAACGGCGCCGTCGAGCGTGACGTAATCAAGATTGACTTCGATCGGCTGTAAATAGACGTTCTTTCCGGAAGAATAATAATCGGCAAGGTACAGAATCGGCGCGGTCTTGTCTACAATGAAAGACTTCGTCGTCGTATTCCCGGCGAGATCTACCGCAACAACGGTATGTAAACCGTCGTCAAGCGTCGAAGCCTGTACGTTTGCGTTCTCCAAAACGTCATCGTCAAGAAGAATATATCCGGGATTTACATCTGTTACGCGGATTCTGATCGTTTCCGAAGCGTTATAGAACGCATTGACCGAGAACGTCGGCGCGGTTTTATCTACAATGAACGACTTCGTTGTCGAGTTCCCGGCAAGATCGTAAACGACAACGGTGTATTTGCGTTCGGTAAGATCTTCCGCTTTAACGTTCAGATCCGATGTTTCTTCACCGTTCAGCGTCATACGAGAGAAGTGTTCTTCTTCAATCTCAAGCGTGATCGTTTCCGACGCGTTATAATAAGCGTTCAATTCAAACGCCGGCGCGGTCTTATCAATGATAAAACTATGTTCGGTGGAATTGCCGGCTTTGTCGGTAACAATAATAGTGTGATCGCCTTCCGCGAGATCGTCTGTCTTCCAACTACGCGCCGCGCCCTGCGCCGTGCCGTCAAGCGTGACGACGTCAAGATTGACTTCCGTAATCGAAACGCTGACCGTTTGCCCGGCTTTGTAGAACGCATTGACCGAGAACGCCGGGGCGGTCTTATCGACGATGAACGTCTTTCTTGTGTTATTTTTCGCTTTATCGTAAGCAATAACAGTATGCGTCCCCTCGTCAAGATCTGTGACCGAAAACGAACGTATCTCCGTCGCTTCTCCGTCAAACGTGACGTAGTCGAGATTCGTTTCGATTATGGTTAGCGTCACCGTTTCCGACGCGTTGTAAAACGCATTGATCGCAAAGTCCGGCGCCGTTTTATCGACGACGAAGGACGCTGTCGCACTGTTGCCCGCGTAGTCGATCGCTCTGATTATATGAGATCCTTCCGTCAACGTCGAAGCGGCTACGTTATAACTGTCGATCGTCACGTCGTCAAGCGTAACGTAATTCAGATTGCGCTCTTCGATGGATATTCTGATTGTTTCCGAAGCGTTGTAGAATGCGTTGACGGAGATCTTCGGCGGTGTTTTGTCAACGATGAAGGTTTTTGTCGTGCTGTTACCGGCTTTGTCGGTTGCGACGACGGTATGAGTTCCGTCCTCAAAAACGGACGTACCAAACGCCGTTTCCGCCGTTTCTTCTCCATCAAGCGTGACACTGTCAAGATTGGCTTCAGTGATCTCTATTTTTACCGTTTCTTCCGCGCGGAAATACTCTTTGGATACGAGGATCACAGGAGCGGTCTTGTCAATAATGAAAGTTTTCGTCGTGACGTTGCCGGCAAGATCCGCCGCGACGATGGTATGTAAGCCATCATTAAGCGTCGAAGCCTGTACGTTATTGTTTGTGATGACTTCGTCGTCAAGAACAACATACGAGATATTCGCGTCCGTTACACGGATTCTGATCGTCTCCGAAGCGTTGTAGAACGCGTTCAGAGCAAACGACGGCGCGGTTTTGTCGATAGTGAAATAAGTCGTTATACTGTTTCCTGCAAGATCGTAAACCGTAAGTATGTAAGTACTTTCTTCGAGATCGTCCGTTTGCCACGTCGTCGCCCCGCCGGTATACACGACGTCGGGCCCGACGCTCAACGTCGTGTATGCAAAATTGACGTCCGCCGCGTCAGATACGTCGATTTCTTCTCCGGCACCATAATAAGTGTTTAGCGTAATGCTTGGCGCGGTTTTGTCGACCACGAAGGTCACGGTCGTACTATTCCCGGCTTTATCATAAGCGGAAAACGTGTGTTCCCCTCCGTACAGTTCGCTCGCAAGCCAACTGTTCTTTTCGCTGCCGACGCCGTCGAGCGTTACGACGTCAAGATTCTCATCTGCTATAATCGCCGATACCGTCGCACTTTCTTTGAAGAAAGATCCGTTTTCGACGTCGGCGCCGTTCCTGCGAAGCGTAACGGACGGCGCGGTTTTATCCACGACGAAAGACACGGTCACGCTGTTTCCGGCAAGGTCTGTGACAATGACGGTATGAGAACCGTCATCGAGCGCGGACGCGGCAAACTCCCTTCGCGTTGTCACCGCTCCGTCGATCATAAACGCGTCGGGATTATCTTCTGTTACCGTCACGGAAACAACGTCCCCATGCGTAGCGTAAAAAACGCCGCTTTGCATTGTGTTTTCATTCTTTTGGACAACGATCACCGGGGAAACGGTGTCTACGATAAAAGATCTCTCCATGACATTTCCGGCAAGGTCGTAGACTGCAATGGTATGTTCGCCTTCTGGCAGGTCTGCGCCCGTCCACGACGTGGAAGAAACGACGGCGCCGTCAAGCGTTATGCGGTCGGGATTACTTTCAACGACGCTGACCAAAATGACATCGCTCGCCTTATAATAAGATCTCAAAGTAAATGTCGGCGCGGTACGATCTAACACAAAAGAGCGCGTCGCGCTATTCCCTGCAAGATCGTAGACCGCAACGGTATGTTCTCCTTCGATCAGATCGTCCGTTGCTATGACGTTTTCTTGCAATCTGTCACCGTCGAAAGTGACATAGGCAAGGTTCGTTTCGACGATAGAAAGCGTAATATCGCTTTCGCCGTTATAAAACGCATTCAGATTGAGCGTCGGCGCGGTTTTATCGACGTAAAACTCTACTTCCGCGAAGTTTCCGGCTTTGTCGTAAACGATAAACGAGTGTCCGTACTCCGTAAGCGCGGCAACGGAGTATTGCGTCGACGTCGTGACTTCTCCGTCCAGTTCGCACCGATCCACGTTCATATCTGAATACGAGAATGATATATTGTCTTTATCACTGACATAGGCGTATCCTTGCGTAATGGATCCGTTTACCTTGAAGGTAAGCGTCGGTGCCGTTCGGTCGATCGAAAACACAAGAGAAGTTTCGTTATTTGCTTTATCGTAAACGATAAACGTGTGCGTACCTTCCGTGAGATCTTCCGAAAGCCACGTTTCCGTCCATTGATAATTACCGAGATCGGTCAGATCAGTCACTTTGACGCCGTCAAGCGTTATGTGATCGAATTGATCGTCGCTGATGACAACTTGAATCGTATCCCCTGCGGCGAGATATACGCCGCTACTTGCGCTTGCGTCGTTCTTTCGTAAACTCAAAACGGGTTGCGCAGTCTTGAAATAGAAATCGGCGGTCGCGCTGTTTTTTGCTTTGTCGTAGACGGTTATAGAATGGGCGCCCTCGGATATAGTCGTCCCGTCCCAACTCCGCGCCGCTACGGTAACGCCGTCGAGCGTTACATAGTCAAGGTTCTCTTCTTCCACTACAAGGCTGATCGTTTCATTGGCGGCGTAAAACTCTTTCAATGTAAATACGGGGGCGGTCTTGTCAACGACAAAAGCCTTGCTTCTTTCGTTTCCTGCAAGGTCGTACACGATAATCGTGTGCGTCCCATCGTCGAGCGAGGACGTCGGAACGTTGTAATTCGTTATCACATCGCCGTCAAGCGTGACGTAATTAAGGTTGACTTCCGTGATCGAAAGCGTGACTGTCTCGGACGCGTTATAAAACGCGTTGACGGAAAAAACAGGCAAGGTTTTGTCGACCGTAAACGACTTCGTCGTGGTATTGCCGGCGAGATCAACAGCCGTAATCGAATATTCTCCGTCTTCAAAATCGTTTGCTGAAAATTGCGTCGCCGTCGTCGTGCCGATCGTCGTGATTGTCACATAATTCGGATTGGATTCCGTCACCGAAAGGACGATCGTTTGTCCGGCGCGATAATAGGAATTGACAGAGAAATCCGGGAAAACGGTATCAACGATGAATGACTTCGTCGTGCTGTTGCCCGCCTTGTCTGCGACGACAACGGTATGCGTTCCGTCATCGAGCGCGGACGCGGAAAACTCTCTTTGCGCTGTCTCCACTCCGTCGAGTGTGACGGTATCAAGATTGAGTTCCGCAATAACGAGCGTAACCGTTTCCGAAGCGTTGTAGAATGCGTTCAGAGTAAACGCCGGCGCCGTTTTGTCGACCACGAAACTATGTTCCGTCGCGTTTCCGGCTTTATCGGTAGCGACGATCGTGTGAGAGCCTTCAGAAAGGTTATTGCTGTTCCAACTCCGCGTAGATCCTTGCGCCGTGCCGTCGAGCGTTACGACGGCAAGATTCGTTTCTGCAATCGAAATACTTACGGTCTGCCCTGCTTTATAGTAAGCGTTGACGGAAAACGCCGGGGCGGTTTTGTCGATGACGAAACTGTGTTCGGTATAATTGCCGGCTTTATCTGTCGCTTTGACTGTGTGCGTCCCTTCCGTGAGATCGTTCGCCTTCCAACTCCGCGCCGTGCCCTGCGCCGTGCCATCGAGAGAAACGACGTCAATGTTGACTTCCGTAATCGAAACGCTGACAGCTTGATCGGCTTTATAAAACGCGCTTACCGAGAATGTCGGCGCCGTACGGTCTACCGTAAACGTCGCGCTGTTGCTGTTACCGGCTTTGTCGTAAACCGTAAGTATGTAAGTACATTCGTTAAGATCGGTTGACGTACTCCACGTGCGCCGCGCGCCGTTGTATACCGTCGTATCTTCCGTTGTCAACGAAAGATAGTCAAAATTGCTCTCCGTAATTGCCGGATCGACTGTTTGCCCTGCTTTATAAAACGCATTGACGGCAATGGAAGGAAGCGTTTTATCCACGATAAAAGACTTCGTCGTGCTGTTCCCTGCCTTGTCCGTGACGACGACGGTATGTTCTCCGTCGTTGAAATCTGAAGCGGCAAACGTCGTTTCTTCTGTCGCGTCACCGTCCATTTTAATAGTGTCAAGATTGACTTCCGTGATCGCAAGCGTCACCGTCTCCGAAGCGTTGTAATACGCATTTACGGAAAAAACAGGATCAATTTTATCGACTATAAAAGTCGCTTGCGTATAATTTCCTGCCTTATCGGTAACGACGATCGTGTGGATTCCGTTTGTCAGATCGTTACTGTTCCAACGTCTGACCGCCGCTTGATCCGTGCCGTCGAGCGTGACGACGTTAAGATTTACTTCCGTGATCGAAACGCTGACAGTTTGACCGGCTTTATAATACTGATTTACAGAGTACGACGGCGCCGTCGTATCGACGATGAACGTCTTCTTTGTGTTATGACCGGCTTTATCGTAAGCGATAACGGTATGCGTTCCATCGCTCAAAGTAACGGCGGCAATCGTGTAATCCGTTATTTCATCGCCATCGAGAGAAACGACGTCAAGATTTACTTCCGTGATTGAAAGAACCACTTTTTGCGACGCGTTGTAAAAGGCGTTGACGGAAAAGTCCGGCGCGGTCTTATCGACAACGAAACTGTGTTCCGTCGCGTTGCCGGCTTTATCTGTAACAATAATAGTGTGGTCGCCTTCCTCTAAACCGCTTGCGTTCCAACTCCGCGCCGTTGTCGTTACGTCGTCAAACGTGACGTAGTCGAGATTGGTTTCGGTTATAACGAGCGTCACTGTTTCCGTTTCGTTATAAAACGCGTTCAGAGTAAACGCCGGCACCGTTTTATCGACGATGAAAGTCTTCGTCGTGCTGTTTCCCGCCTTGTCCGTGACGACTACAGAGTGAGAGCCATCGTCAAGATTGTTTGTCGCTATGCTCGCGCTCAGACTGACGACGGAAAGCGTTTTCCCGTCGTATGTCGCCTTGTCAAAGTTTGTTTCTGTAATCGTGATACTGACGGTTTGACCGGCTTTATAGAAAGAATTGACCGAGAATGCCGGCGCGGTTTTATCTACCTTGAACGACTTTGTCGTACTGTTTCCCGCCTTGTCGGTGGCGATAATGGTATGAGACCCTTCGGAAAGGTTGTTACTACTCCAACTTCGCGTTGATCCCTGCGCCGTGCCGTCGAGCGTGACCGTATTAAGGTTTGTTTCTGTAATCGTGATACTGACGGTCTGACCGGCTTTATAGAAAGAATTGACGGAGAACGCCGGTTTGGTCGTATCCAATATAGCGGTGGAAACAGTAGTAACGTTTCCGGCTTGGTCGTAAGCGCGGAAAGTATACGTCCCGTCTCCCATTGCCTTAGCTATTGTCACACTCGTTGACGTTTCCGTTGTCCAGTTGCTATCTCCCGGCTTTTTGTATTCGATCTTGCTAAAACCCGCCAAACTGTCGCTTGCTTGATAACTGAACTCCCCTTTGGCGTAGCCGTTTGTCGTGCCGATGAACGACGTCGTCGGCGCGGTAAAGTCGACAAGGAACGTCTTTTCGGTATAGTTTCCCGCCGAATCCGTTACGCGCACCTTAAAATCGCCTTCCTCATAAAAATAGTAAATGGAAGAGCTGTTCCGATAATTGCCTAAGTTGTTTGTTATATAGGCTTTCGCACGGCTTTCGGCAAAGAAAATATACTTGTTCCCCGTCGACGTCGTATAGAGCCAGTAATCGGCGCCGGTGGAACTGTACGGGGTTTCACTCTCAATAATTGTCCCTTGTGCCGCGGTCGTCCAATTCGTCTTTTTCGTAATTCGCGCTTCTTCCACACCTTGAATATACGCATCCGCTTCTGCTTGCGTATAGAAAATGTGGTCGTTGGAATACAGTCCGGCACTATAATCAAGTTCCCGCCGATCAAAATAGATCGTCTTTTGCTGATAGTTATTCCACGCAGAAAGTTGCGAATAAGACGAGCCGCTTTTCCTGTAAAAAATATACGTAACCGGGGTCGCGTCTGTTGGAGTGAAATACACGAGTTCGTTTATTTTCGCGTTGTCAACAAACGCGCCGCCCGATTTTTTATATCCCGTTATGACCGGATTGGTCTTATCAACTGTGAAGGTCTTCGTCGTACTGTTTCCCGCCTTGTCGGTGGCGATAATGGTATGAGATCCTTCGGAAAGATTGTTACTGCTCCAACTCCGCGTTGATCCCTGCGCCGTGCCGTCGAGCGTGACCGTATTAAGGTTCGTTTCCGTTATTGATATGCTGACGGTCTGCCCGGCTTTATAATAGGAATTAACGGAAAACGCCGGTGCGGTCTTGTCGATCGTAAATGTCAGCGTCTTACTGTTCCCGGCTTTGTCGGTCGCCGTAATGACATATTTACCGTCCGCCGAGAAAGTCTTGCTACCGTTAGCCGTAACAACGTTTCCTTGTGCCGTGCCATTAAGCGTATACGTACACGTCGAAAAGTTTGCGTCGTTGACCGTTATGGTGACGTCGCCGGATATATACGCATTGCTTGTCGCGCCGGTGATCGACGGGGCGGTCTTGTCGATCGTAAACGAAAACATAGACGTATTCCCGGCTTTGTCCGTTGCGACAATCCTATATGCTCCTTCTCCCGAAACAGAGTTATACTTCCCACTTGAAGTCACCCAGTTGCCTTTGTCCGTTCCGTTCAAAGAATAAGTACAAGACGAAAAATAAGTATCTTCAGCCTTTACAGACACGCTATATGGCGTATATCCGCCGTTTTCTACGCTTGATGATGTCAAACTCGGCAATGTTGAATCATACACAAAAGAAAAAGTATTTCTATTACCCACTTTGTCTGTTAGCGTCAGCGTGTTCTCTCCTTCTTTAATCCCCGTATATTTACTTGGGTTAGCAGAATATAAACAACTGATATCACTTAAATTAGGATTTAATACTGTTGAGTTCAGTTTCCCCTCGTTCCAGTTTTCATCGTTCATAGAAACAAGCAAATTGTCACTCTCTTTGAAAAAAGAATTTCCGGAAACTTGATTTGTTCCTGTTAAAATGTGTCCTTTTATAATCGTTATAGCCGGAGCGCTTGTGTCCACATAAAAGTTACTTGACGTTTTAGGTGCTGATTCTGTAGCGTATGTGGTTGTTCCCGCTCCGGCTCCGCTTCTTGTACAACTCCCCCAGAGTCGAAGATAGTAATAATCATCAGCAATATTTTCAAAAGTATAGTCACTATAATAATCGCTCTTCCACGAATCGGCGCCGGCTTTGGATTCCGCATAAAGTTTCCCGGAACTATATGTATTCCTTGTCCCTACCAGTTGAAAATAATAGGTTAGACACGCATTATAAATAGTCATACTGTGACTACCAATACTTACGCTTAATGTAAGATTATTTCCGCTTATGTACCCATCTGAAGAGGTGAACCCCTTCCCTACAATATTAACGTACAAATAAAGATTTCCGTCATAAACCTTAACTCCCGATATCAGCGTTTTGTCCACCCCGCCGCCCACACTCGCGGCATACGCTTGATTATCTGATGTGTTTATGCTCATAATCATTGCGACAACCAGTAATAAAAAGACAGTAACGGCTATCGCTACTTTTAACATTCTTTTTGTGTTTTCTTTTTTCATCTTCGATCTCCTTACAGCGTTTCGTCATGCAAGCGGTTTATAACCGCCTCTTCTTGGTCTTCAAGGTGCGCGTCTTTCAGCACCTTTCGGATCTCTGCTTCCGTTTCGTAAAGCCGGACAAACAGTTTTTTGATATATACGAGTTCGTAACGAACGAGCGAAAGCGTTTCGTCGTTCGACAAGCAATTATCGATAATCTCTTCCGCCTTCCCTGTCCATGCCGAAAGCAAGATATACACCGCTTCCGGGATAAACTCTTTGATAAGTTCGAGTTTTGCGCGGATAGAGGACTTCAGACCTTTCCATTTGAGATCAAGTGAGTTGAGTATTTCTTTTTCGCGTTGCTGTTCTTCTTGAATGGCTTGTAATTCTTCGATGTCTTCCCGAGTGAGCGCGTCTTCTTCGTCGATCTCGAAAACAAACGACGTTTGTTTGATGTCGTATAAAAACTGTTCCCGATCGAAGATCTCCGCGTCCCGAAGTGCGTCCCCTTCTTCGCCGATCTTGTAAACGTGTTTCGCTTGATATGACGGCGTGAAACGCGTTTTTAGCGGATACAAGCCGTACGCCTTGACGATAGCGTTTCCGCGATTGTCGGCGTTATTTAACGCCATCAGTTCTTCGATCGTGACAAGCGGTTGTTCCTTCGCCGAGTATGTCCCGCTCGCGTCTTTTTCCAAACTGACGTTCGCCGACAACGTCGTAATCTTTCGTTTTCCGCACAGCCAGGAAAACTCTTCGACGGTCGGCTTGTCGTCCGTTCCGAGGTATATTTTGATTTGCAATTGTCCTTTTATCGTTTCCGCCGCCGTCTTGCCGTATATCTTTTCAAGTTGTTGATAACTTTGGACAACACAAAGAAAAAACAGATGACGGCTTCGACCTACGGTCGTCATCGCGTCAAACTTTGGGATCTTCGGAAGATTCCCGAATTCGTCCATTAAAAAGTAGCAGTTGCGCTGAAGTTCTTCTTTGTCTGTAATCCCTTGACGTAAATTGAGAGCGGCGCGACTGACGAGCGACTTGTACGCTTGCACAAGGAACGTCGACACCATTACGTGGCGGTTGTCTTTTTCGTCCGGGAAAATCAAGAAGACGGCGTTCGGTTCTTGATCGAAGGCGTCGAAAGATATTTCGTTGCCCGACGTGATACACTGGATCCCGCCGTCCGCAAGGAATTGAACGTAGTTCATAACTTTGGATAGATACGACGTCAACGTCCTTTCCGACGTGACAAGTACCGTTTTAGCCAAACCGTACGCCTTCGTATTTTCCTTGTGATCCTCAAAATACTGTTTCATCACGGACATATCTTCATCGCAGTATTTCGCCAAGTTTTCGTATAGATTGATCAAACAAAGTTTTTCGATCGGCATATCGCCGGCGAGAATATCGTCGACGAACAGTAGACACAGACCGAAAATGAGATTCCGCGCGCCCTCTTCCCAACCGGGCTCTTTTTCGTCCTTGATCGGAAACAGCGTATAAATAATGTCCTGTAGGTTCTCGTAGATCTCGTCGTGTAGTTCCTGCCGCCGCGCTTCAAGCGCTTTTTCGGCGTCAACGTACTTTGTGTACGTCGTCCCATCAAAGACGTATTTTCCTTTTTCGTTCGCAATGGTAAGGTTTAGTTGTTTAATCCTGTCGACGACTGCTTGAAACGGATTGACTTTGGTGGATTGATACGGATACCGATAATCCACGACGCTTACTTTGTATCCTTGCGATTGCAAATAAGCGGTATGATGACGGTATAGTTCGCCCTTTGGATCCGTCACGATCAAACAAGGCTTCGTTTTGAACGTCGCCATAATCTGTATGGTCGGATCCAAGTATCCGGACGTTTTGCCCGTCCCGGTCGTACCTACGACGATCGCGTGGATCGGCTCGTTTCGATATGTGATATTCGTCTTCTTTTTATGTATTTCGGCTCTGAAAGGAATCCCGTCTTTCAAAGTGTGAAGTTTATTAAACGACGTAACCGTAAGTTCCGACGTCTTCTTGATCTCTGCGTCCGTCAGCCAATGAGAATCCGAAAGATCGCTTTCCTTCATCACGGATCTCTTGTCGTTTATACGCCAGTTTACAAGCGTATAGATTACAAGCGCGCCGACGAGAACACCGAAAATTACGTACACGATACCGTTTTTTAACGTGTTCAAAAGCGCGCCGGCGTTGAGCGTCTTCGACGTGATGAAAGTGAACGCGATTATTTCTACTACAAAAAGGATTAGTAGAATAATAATCAATATAATCGGCTTCCGCTTCTTTGTGTTTTTCTTTTCCTTCATTCTTACGCTCCGTATAACAACGTCTTTCTTTGGCGCTCGTTTTCGATGACTTCTTCGATCTGATGTAATCTGACCGAGTAATCGACGGTATAATTCGTCCCGTTATGCGAGCCGTATTTCGCCGAGCGGATCAAAGAGCGCTCCACGGCTTTTCTGTTGTTTTTTGCGGCGATTTTCCGCGTCAAATCGTTCGCGCGGGCTATCCCGATCTTTTTGTAATCGTCATTGACGGATTCCGCTATCTTCAGTATCCTGTTGCCAAGACGCACCCGTATATCTTTTTTCATCGCTTCTACTCCGGGCTTCGCCGCTTTCTCATAATCAAAACCCTCGTTTTTGCATATCCGCTTGAGATCGCTTTCACGTTTGAAAACCTCTCTGACAAGAGCATTATGCTGTTGGCGTAATCCGGGAACGGCGTCGATATACTGTTTGACGACCTTGTCAACGTCCTTTCTGTACGGCGCCACGTTCGCAGAGTTATACGATTTTCTACCTTTCGCCGGAAGTTTACGCCACAACTCAATCAAAGAAGAACGAAGTTCTTTATACTTCCACGATGTAAGTACATCAGTACGCGACGCGTCAATAACGTCGACCGTTGCTTTCCGGGCAAGTTCGAGTTCGTATTTGTTTTCTTCGAGGTACAAGTTCGCGTTGGCGATAAAGTTCTGATGTCCGAAGTCTTCCCATTCCGCTTTCGCACCTTCTGTGTCTTTAGACACATATTTGCCGTCAAGTTTGTACACTTTTTTACCCATCTTCCCTTTGCTTCGATAGACCAACTTCCCGGATTTTTTATCAATCAGTTTCGGCTCTTTCTCAAAAAAAGCGAAATGTATATGGCGGTGATCCGTATCGGAGTGGAGAGAGCAGAATAACTCTAAATTTTTCTGATCCAGTCCGTTCCGCTCGAAATACGAGTTCATTGTCCGGTTCACGAAGTGAACGCACGCTTCCTGCGTATTGAAAAGCGGAGACGTTTCATCGTCGAACGAGATGAAACCGTGCCAAATAATAGACTTCGTCTCTCTTAATTTTTTAGATAGTTCCGCTTTCTCTTTCGCTGACAAAACACCTTGTGCATTGAAAACGCCGCTCGTCTTCTCCATATAGTTCTTCGTCCCGTTTTCTTCATCTTTTACGACTTTCCCGTCTTTTTCTGTGTATGAAAAATAGTTATACTCCGCCGTGCCATTATAAAAAGCGCGTTCGGCGGCGTGTTCAGCCGCGCCCTTGTTGCGAGGGCATTCATACGGTGTAAAACTGATGTTCATAAGCACCTTCGGCATTAGTCTTTTTTCCTTCTCAATTTGTCGTATTCTATCTTTGTCATCTCGCGTTTTACTTCCGCGATGTTGTCCGGCAACGTCTCCAATACGCCGCTGTCGATAAACTCCTTCGTGATCTCTATTCCCTCGGCTTTGGCGGTCTCTACGTTGTAGAGAAACGCTAAAAGAGTTTCGAGGACGTTCAACCCGATCGTCTGTTGTACCAAGATATTTTTGATAGCGGCGATTTCTCGCGCCACTTCCGCGCTTTCTTCTTGTGTTTTCCGTCCCTTGCCGTAAATCGTGGCGTTTACGAGCGGTAAGCCGTACTCAAGCGCACGATTCAAGATCTCGTTTTTGGAGTGAAACGCCCCATGCGCGCTCAATGCTTCAAGCATTTTCAGCGTGTCGACGTTCTCAATCCGTATCGTTATTTGACTTTTTAACTTTTCCATTACTCTCCTTGTGTTTTTCAGAGAAAATCGGTGTCCGATTTCTCTCCCAAAATCGTGGTTCAGAAGTGAACCGCGATTTCCGAAAGTGAATCACTTTTTTATTACGGAGTAATAACAAGGTGAAAAAACACCGTTTTGGTTCACTTTCCTTAACCTGCTTCCATTGTTATCAGCCTTTTTTTACCGCCGATTTTACGTCGACGGTGAAAAAAGGCTTATTGTTGTCATTCCGCTTTTTTGCCGAGATCAACGATTTCGGCGCGGCTCTCGCACTGTGTTATCAGCGCGTTTTTGCTTTCATAAACCGATCAAGGGCGGTTTGTTCATCGGCGCCGGGGCGGGCTTGCCGAGATTGTCCGGCGTCCCAAACATAGATCCAAGCGCCTTTTGGATCGTCCGATCTATGTACCCTCTTGATTTCTCCCCTGCGCCGCGATACAGTCCGCTACTCTCGAAGATCCGCTTCATCTGTTCGGCGTCGCCGTTGGTGAAAAACCCGAGTAGGTTCATCATCTTCAGATCGGTACGATTCCGATCTCCGCAAATATCCTCTCCGGCAAACATCCGGTCGAACTCCGCCGCCTTCTTTGATTTCCGGATCCGTGCGATGACGTCTTCATCGGACGTGGTGTTATGATTGACCGTCACGGGCTTTAATTCCTGTTTTACGGGCAGTTGTCCTTTGATAATGGGAATTAACTTGTCACTATCGGAAAACACGCGTAATTCGCTTTTAGACTTCATAAAGACGTCGCCGGTGACAGACATAAATCGCGCACGGTCATAAAACTCAAACGTGCTGTCTGCGTTCTTGTTTCCGAGCTCGCTGAAGTCGACGCCCGGCGCTTTCTTCCCGAAGAAGTGTAAACCCTCTCCGGAAACGCTACGTTCGCAATACGTCTGTTTTGCGGCGTTATATACGCCCCAAGCCGTATCCGTGTATTTCCCGTCGATTTTGCAATCGTCGAGATCCACGCAAAAGATACCGCTTTCCGGCGTAAGGGCAAAAGAAAGCCCGTCACAGCCGTTTTTACGGGCGTATTCAAGCGCATCGGAGAAAGTCGCCCACGTGGCCGGATCGTTGGATTTAGCCCACGTTTTCGCGCCTACGGCGTTACAGTTCCAAATCTTCTTTTTGAAGCCGCCGTTCTCGTCTTTGGCGGTGCTGAACGCGCACCACTGTGGGAGATCTTTCATCTCCTGCGGTACGTTCTTTTCGATCGCCGACAAACGTTTTTCGCGTTTAGCGGCGATCCACGCCGAAACGGTCTTCGTACCTTTCGGAGTTTCCACGGCGCCGACCGCTTCCGCAGTGATCGGCGCGACCGCCGCGCTTCCGACCGCGACGGTAACTTCCGCTTCGGTGCCTTCCGTTGTGCCGGAATTTTCCGATTTTTCTTCCTTCTTCGTTTCCGACTTTTTCGGGATCTCCCGTTTGGTCTTGTCCCCTTCGAGGACGACGACGTCGGATACTTGAGATAGCTTTTCAAAGTATTGATCCGCGACGTGATACGGAAAACCGCACATCGGAACTCTTTCCGGAAGTCCCACCATACGGGACGTTAAGGTCAGATCAAGCGCTTTCGCCGCAAACTCCGCTTTATCACCGATTATTTCATAAAAATCGCCCATTCGGATAGCAACAATAGCGTTTTGGGCACCCAATTGTGCGTCAAGTACGCTTTGATATTCGTACGATACTTGCGGTTTTGCCGTCTGCCTGGCGTCTGCGCCGGAAGCGGCGCCGCGCCGCGATTGGTATTCCCGTTTTATGGCTTCGTTGTCGTTCTTTTCAGCGTGAGGATCGTCTGACATCGCCGACGTCATACGATCGTAAAAAGCACGTTGTACGCCTTCGTCGTTCTGATAGCCGTTCTCGATCAGCCATACTGCGGCTTCTCTGACGTCGTTGGGGAGATCTGACGTAGAAAGTCCCCACGCTATACCGCTGTACCGGATTTTGTAATCTTCACCTTTTTTTTCAAAAGTCATATCGTTTGATGATGACGAAACGGTGGAAGGCTTAACTTCGTCAACTTTGACTTCTTCCTTTTTGTTTTCCTTCTCTTCCGCAAGATAATTTGTACTGATGTACTTACAGATTTTATCGGCGTCCGTCGCCGCTTTATAAAATGCCTGCGGGTCGTCTTGTATTGACGTTAGCCAGGAACGCAAATAAGCGGCGTGATTCTTCACTTCGGCGCCGGAAAGGTCGATCCCAAGATCGACTTGCATAAACACGGAAGAAAGTTCGGCGCGGAGTTCTTCAAGCGCGTACTTTTGACTGCCGAAAGATCCGGATAGATCACGGTTTAGCCGGCTTTCGTGACCGGTGGAATGCGCGATCTCGTGTAAAGCGGTAGCGTAGAAATCCTGTACCGTCTTAAAACTGTTAAAACGCGGGAGATGTATACTGTCCGTCGCGGGATTATAATAAGCACTATCGCCGCCGTCTGTGTGGATCGGCGCCGCGCTGTGGTTGATGATCGTTTCACAACGCTTGTCGCGTTTCTCCTGCTCTTCCGGGGACATCTCCTTCCGTTCCAGTTTCGGGAAGTTCTCGCACTGTTCCGCATTGAATACTGCAGAATATTTCAAGACGTTACGGACGTTCTCTTCCCGGTACGCGAGTTGTTCGTCTTCGGGTAAATCGGCGATCGTTTTGGGATCAAAATCGCGTTTTGTCGCTTTGTCGTATTCCCGGTAGAAAAAGACGCTACTTGCCTTTTCTCCGCCCTTTATCGTGGCGCCGAGATCGTGAGCTTGATTGTACGTCACCCAACGCGGATCCTCGAAGCCTTTCTTTTTCGCCGCACCGTACAAGAAGAGTACGTTCAGTCCTCTGTATCTCTT
>JAFVAC010000087.1 GCA_017476265.1 Clostridia bacterium | reverse complement strand
CCCGCCCTCGTAGCATCTCGGTGTTTGGTGTCTCCATATAATGGCTCCTTAACGAATTCTTACCTTTATTATCCTATAAAAAGGCGCAAAAGTCAATGCAAAATATGACGAATAGTGGAATATAATTATAAATTAACAAAAAAAATGAAAGTATAAATTGCTATTCAGGATCGTCAGGGGAGGTATCGGGCAAATCCGAAGATTTTACAAAGTTAACTTTATCGACAGCTTCTTTTTTGATATCCTCACTGATGGCGGCGTAATGCTTTTTGGTCGTGTTTATGTCTTTGTGCCCAAGGACCTCCGCGACGACATAGATGTCTTTCGTCGCGCGATAAAGAGCCGTACCGTATGTACTGCGAAGTTTATGCGGCGTAATATGTTTGAGAGGAGTGACTGAACTTGCATATTTTTTTACGATCAATTCTACGGCACGAACCGAAATTCGATTGTCCTGCAACGAAAGGAAAAGAGCGGGAACATCGGGGGATTTGTGCTTTTTCAGTTGTTCAGCGCGAAACACCAAATAATCTTGCAGAACAAGGGCGATATCGTCCGAAAAATAGAGAATAGAACGCTTTTCGCCTTTTCTCGTAACGGTAAACGAATTATTATCAAAATCAATATCCGATAAATCGAGCCCGACCAATTCACTGACACGAATGCCGGTGCCCAGAAGAAGGGTGACGATCGCGTTGTCACGAGGTTTTGTATTTTTATTATTATATGTGTTTTTTCTATCGGAAGAAAAGGTATCCGCTCCTTGAAGCTCGTCCAAAACACCGACGACCTCGTCGTCTTCCAAACGAATGATCTCTTTTTCACGAATTTTAGGAACGTCAACTTTCAGAGTGACGTTTTCGGGGAGAAGATCGGACCGATAAAGATAGGCGAATAGAGAGCGTACTGCGCTTAATTTACGCGCCTTCGCACTGTCCTTATTCTTTATATAGGTCTGTTTATTATCGGAAAAATAGCTGTCAATATAATCTAAAAACCGTTCTACGTCGCGTTTTGAGACAGTTTTCATATCATCAATCGAAATTTCGGTGGGGGATAAGAATTCAAAAACAGATCCGTCCATTGTCAGATATTCGAAAAAAAGTTTGAGATCTGTCGCATAATTATAACGAGTGAGAGCGGTAGTTCGCATACCGATGCCGACAAAATAATCACGACAAAAAGATGGCAAAGAGGGAAGTAACTCCTGCCTGAGTTTGTTCAGATATTTTATATCGCGATCTTCCGTATAACTCATATCTATATAGTAACACAAATTTAAGGGAAAGAGCAAGGATAGTAATGATGAGAGTGTATGTGTTAATGAGAAAAAGATAAAAAAGATAAACCCGAGGGAGAGGAATAATTATCAACAATTTGATCTTCTCATATCTTTTCGCAAAATACAGATTTTGCGAAAAGATGATACCTGAGGGGACTTAAATTATTATAAATTAGTTATTGATTTGTAATTTGAACAAATTACCGGTCATTTATGGACCTTGGATCAAAAAACTTTTTCCAATATTTTTTGCAAAGCCAACTTGCAATGTTCGTACGTCAATCCGCCTTGCAGATATGCAATATACGGATCACGGACCGTCCCATCGGCGCTCAATTCTATAGACGCGCCCTGTACAAAAGTTCCTGCGGCCATAATCACCGGATGCGTATACCCCGGCATATCCCAGGGCTCCGGCGTCACATAGCTGTCTACGGGAGAAACGGATTGCACGGACTGTACGAAACGAACCAGTTCGTCACCGGTAGAAAACCGGATCGAATTGATGATATCATAAGGTCTGTCCCCTGCGTTCGGCATCGTATCGCACCCTACGGAATCAAGAACGTAACTCGCTAAAACATTCCCCATAAGTGTATTTTTTACAACCGAAGGTGCCAAAAACAGACCTTGATAATAAAGTCGATAGCCACCAATATAAGAACCGACTTCATTGCCTAATGAAGGTGCGGTCAAACGATATGATATTTGCTCGATCAGGTCTTTTTTTCCGGCAATATAACCGCCTGTCGGCGCGATCCCACCGCCTGGGTTTTTTATAAGCGATCCGACAATCAGATCGGCTCCAACGTCTGTCGGCTCTTCAATTTCTACAAATTCGCCATAGCAATTATCGACCATAATAATGACATTTTTGTCAATTTCTTTAATAAAATCGACAATATTTTTGATGGCATTGACAGATAAAGCGTTTCTCCAAAGATATCCTTTAGAACGCTGGATGAAGATGAGTTTTATCTTTTCCGAACGCAAAACAGAGGATATTTTATCTTTGTCAAATTGACCGTCTTTCAAAAGATCGGCTTGTTCGTAGCGGACGTTAAACTCCTTTAGTGAACCGTTATTCGTACCGGAAATAACTTCGTCAAGCGTATCATATGGCTTTCCGGCAACGCTGAAAAGAACGTCTCCAGGTCGGAGGATCCCAAACAATGCCAAGGTCAATGCGTGCGTGCCGTTGGCGATCGATGGTGAAACAATTGCCGATTCGGTATGGAATACGTCGGCATAAAGACGATTGAGACAGTCTCTGCCGTTATCGTCATACCCATATCCGGTCGATGGGTAAAAGTGCGTAGCGTTAACACGATTTTTAATAAAGCCGTCCAACACTTTTTGTTGGTTCTGCAACGCCACTTCGGATAGAAGGTCAAACAATGTTTTTGCTTTGATCTCTGCTTTTGCAATCAGTTCTTTTGCTTTTATCGGATCCATAGTCCCCTCACAATTATTCTATTTTATTGATAAAATTATAAAAGTCGTTTGCAATTATTTCAATATTTCGTTCGTTTTCATTAAAATCTAACCATTTGCAAGTATCCATGCGTCGGAACCAGGTCAACTGCCTTTTGGCGTAATTTCTGGTGTGTTGTTTGATCAATTCTTTTATTTCGTCAAGGTCTTGTTCGCCCGAAAAATAAGTCCTGAACTCTTTATAGCCTATCGCTTGCATACTTTGATAATCAAAACACCCGATTCCATATCGCTCTTTGATACGAGTGATCTCTTCCGTCAACCCCTCACGGAACATTCGATCGACGCGATCGTTGATCCTTTTATAAAGCAGTTCTCTCGGGACGTCTATCGCGTACAGTAGATGAGGTATATAAGATTGCTTATCCGTTTTGTCTAAAATCGACTTCCCTTCCGCCAGGACTACTTCCAGAGCTCTCAAAACGCGTTTTTCATTCCTTTTGTCAATATCGATCGCTTTAGGATCAAGGGACAATAATCTCTCATACAGAACGTCGATCCCCTCGGTTTTCAGTTGTTCTTTCAATTCGGTCCGCAATGATTCGTCATAAGCGGACATCGAATAATCGTATATCAGAGCGCTCATATAGAGTCCTGTTCCACCGCAAACGATCGGGGTTTTCTTCCTTGTAACGATATCTTGAGAACAATTCTTAGCCAGTTCGGTAAACTTTGCCAGACTGAAAGGCTCGTCGGCATCAACGATGTCGATCAAGTGATGCGGCACGCCGTCCATTTCCGTTCGTGTGATTTTTGCCGTTCCCACGTCAAGATCGCGATAGATCTGCATACTATCGGCACTGATCACCTCGCCGTTGAGTCTTTTGGCTACCTCAACAGCCAGTCCGCTCTTGCCGCTTGCGGTTGGACCGCCGATCAGGATCATCAGACGATCCTCCCGAAGCGTTTTTCGATGTCTGTTTTTGACAACTTGATCATCGTGGGTCTCCCGTGGGGACACTGTAAAGGAACACCGTTCCGGAAAAAATACCCGATTACGTATTCGATCTGCGCTTCCGTCAACTTGTCTCCGCCTTTTATGGCTCGTTTGCACGCTATTTTGGCTATTTTATCCTTAATAACAGAGGAATTCGTCAGTTCGGAAAAACTCTTATTGTACTCGATCAGTTCTTGCAAAAAACTGCCTATATCGAGATTGGTCAAAATGCAGGGCACCGACATTACGGATATCTTGTCAGCGCCTATCTCCACTCTGAACCCGAGACGATTAAAATGATCCTCATTGGTCAGGAAAAACGATCTTTCGGCGGGCGTCACGACATACTCATAAGGCAGCAAAAGATCCTGCACTGTGACGTTTTTCTTGCTTTCCTCGATGAGCTTATCGTACAAGATTCGTTCGTGTGTGGCGTGTTGATCTAAAAAGACCACTTCATCGCCTATTTCCAACAGCAGATAGGTATCAAACAGTTGTCCTATGACTCTATAAGCGGGACTCTGTTTTGCTTGTATATGACTGTCGGATAGGACCATCGCGGGTATATCCTCTTGCTGGCGCCCGTTCAGTCTTTCACGCAAGTATGAGAAAGAATCTTCTTCCTCCGTTGACGACGAAGACGCGATATCATCCGTCTTGACGCGATCAATTGTTCTGTCTTTTCTCGGATCGGTCGGCATAAAAAAGTCAAACGAAGAAAAAGTCTTTTTTTCGTAAGCGGGCGTAGAGACGTCAATATGGTCGTTATCTTTAATCGGTGCGGACTCCGAGTCTTTAGCCGGATCGGAATGGAAAACGGAAAAGAGCTCTTTTTGTCTTGCTTCCGCATCGGCTTCTACGGCGGACTTGACGGCGTTATAGACCAACCCGTTGATCACTTTTCTGTCGGCAAAACGGACCTCTTTCTTGTTCGGATGTACGTTGACGTCAACAAGGTCAAACGGGATCACCATATCGAGTATAATCGACGGGAATGTCCGTTTCATCAGAAATTCTCCGTAGGCGTTTTGTACGACGGCGGATAGGGTCTGATCCTCGATGACTCTGCCGTTGACGATAAAAATCTGACGAGAGCGATTATTGCGGATCGCTTCCGTCGCCGGACGAGCGGTGTAGCCGGTCAGACTGTAGCCCTTCTCTTCCGCGCTGAAGCCGATCATATTTGCGGCGACTTCTGCGCCGTATATCGGATATATCGTATCAAAAAGTCCGCTTCCGTTGGTTTTATAGAGCATCGCCCCATCCGCATCATAGGAAAAACTGATGTCGGGATTGGAGAAAATCAGATCGATCATAGTGGCGGTGACAGCATTCTCTTCGCCTTTTGGCGTCTTCAAAAAGGCAAACCTTGCCGGCGTATTAAAGAATAGATTTTCAACGGTTATTCCGGTCCCGTACGAGATCGAGGAAGTACCGACGCGTTCGACAACGCCGCCTTTTACGACGATAGAATGACCGACATCGGACTCAAAATACTTACTATGTATGGTCGTGATACTGACCGCGGCTATACTGGCAAGCGCTTCTCCGCGAAAACCGAGCGTTCCGATATAGTTCAGGTCGGAAGCGGAAGATATCTTGCTGGTCGCGTGAGGCAAGACGCATTTTCTTAGGTCTTCCTCTTCCATCCCGACTCCGTTGTCTGTGACGGTGATCGATTTGATACCCCCCTCCCGGATACTGACGGATATGGAATCGGCTCCGGCGTCAATGGCGTTTTCGACCAATTCTTTAACCACCGAAGCGGGATTTTCAACAACTTCTCCGGCGGAGATCAAGTTATAGACGCTTTCGTCAAGAAGATTAATCTTTGTCATTTCT
>JAFVAC010000086.1 GCA_017476265.1 Clostridia bacterium | reverse complement strand
TCGTTTGCTTTAGCCTGCTAAATTGTGTATCATTGTTAGTAGAATATTTTATCAGCGCATCAGGAGGCAGTATTTTATGAACCAGTATGCTTCGCGCGTCCTTGAGACGTTACAGAAAAAGTACCCCGATCAAAAAGAGTTCTTGCAGGCGGCGACTGAGATCCTCGACTCTTTGTCTCTGCTCCTCGACAAGCACCCCGAATATGAAAACGTCGCTCTCATCGAGCGTTTTGTCGAACCCGAACGCATCATTATGTTCCGCGTGTCCTGGGTCGACGACAATGGCAAAGTTCAGGTCAATAACGGCTATCGCGTCCAGTACAACAGCGCGATCGGGCCCTACAAGGGCGGACTTCGCTTCCACCCGTCGGTCAACCTCTCCATCATCAAGTTCTTAGGGTTGGAGCAGATCTTAAAGAACAGCCTCACCGGTCTTCCCATCGGCGGCGGCAAGGGCGGTAGCGACTTCGACCCGAAGGGCAAGTCCGACGCCGAAATCATGAGATTCTGCCAAGCGTTTATGGGAGAACTGTGGAGACACATCGGACCGGATACCGACGTGCCCGCCGGAGATATCGGCGTAGGCGCGAGAGAGATCGGGTATCTGTTTGGCTATTACAAGAAGATGGTCAACGCGCACCTCGGCACTTTGACCGGCAGAGGACTCAGCTACGGCGGCTCCCTCGCCCGCAAAGAGGCGACCGGATTCGGTCTCGTCTACTTCGTGGAAGAGATGTTGAAGTGCGCCGCGAAAGACTCCTTCAAGGGCAAGACCGTCGTGGTCAGCGGCAGCGGTAACGTCGCCATCTACGCCAACCAAAAGGCGACCGAACTGGGCGCCAAAGTCGTGGCGATGAGCGATAGCAACGGCTATATCTACGATAAAAACGGCATCGACCTCAAGGTCATCAAGCAAATCAAAGAGGTGGAAAGAAAGCGTATCAAAGAGTACCTCAATTACGTCCCCACCGCCGAGTATCACGAAGGTTGCAAGGGCATCTGGACCGTCAAGTGCGACGTTGCCCTCCCCTGCGCCACGCAGAACGAGATCGACCTCGAGAGCGCCAAGGCACTCGTCGCCAACGGCGTCAAAGCGGTCGGCGAGGGCGCCAATATGCCCTCCACCATCGAGGCTGCGACCTACTTCCAACAGAACGGCATCCTCTTCGCTCCTGCCAAGGCAGCCAACGCCGGCGGCGTGGCGACCAGCGCGCTCGAGATGGCGCAAGCCAGCCAGCGTATCTTCTGGTCCTTTGAAGAAGTCGACGCCAAATTGCATAACATCATGGTCAACATCTTCCACAACGTGGAAAATGCCGCGACTAAGTACGGCGTCCCCGGCAACTATATCGTCGGTGCCAACCTCGCCGGATTTGAAAAAGTCGCAGACGCTATGATGGCTTACGGAATCGTTTAATACATCTCTCTCTTCTTTTAAAAAGGACCGCCCGGGCACTTCGGTGTTCGGGCGGTCCTTTTTTATTCGATAATACTTTTTGGGCGGGCGGGTGGGCGTTATCGGTCTATTTCTTCACCTGAAACGCCGCGTCGGCGAAGGTATAGTGATTGAGTAAAGACAAGTCGTCGTCCTCCATCTTGCGATTCCGAAGCGGTTTTGCCGGGATCCCCGCCACCAGCGTGAAGTCGTCCACCGACTTTGTCACGATAGCCCCCGTCGCAACGATCGCGCTTTTGCCGACGGTCACCCCGGGGAGGATGGTGCAGTTGGTGTAGATCTTGGCGTATTCCTTGATCTCGACGGGCGCGTACGACCGCACGGTATGGTCACTCTCCGAGTGTCCGTGCGTGAAGATCTTCGAGTACTCCGTCATCATAGAGTAGTCGCCGAATTTGACGCCACCTTTGCTGTCGATGTAGCAACAGTGATTCCAGCACACGTTGTCGCCGACTTCTATCTTGTGACCGTAATTGAATCGGCAGCCCTCGTTGGCGATGAAGCCCTCCCCGCACTTCTTGAACAGTTTTTTTGCGATCTGCGCGCGGAAGGGTATGGAAAAGGCGCAGTTGATGGCGATGGGCGAGCGATCGACCGCCTCCCACAGAATGTGCAAAAAGCGTTGCTCCTCGGTATACGGCTCCTCGATCCCCTTCGGAAGATAGTCCCCCCACAATCTATAGGCGGACAGTTCCTCCGCCGGGACGTTCAGTCCTAAGAGGTCCAAAACAGCGGACGTTTTTTTCGCGTCCAATCCCGATTGTATCAAAGCCTCCGTTTGCAATAGCTTGCTTTCCACATAATTCATAATAATTGCTCCATATTCTTGATTATTGTATGACTATATTTTCAAAATACCTCGTATCATGATCTCCAAACCGATCAAAATCAAAATGATCCCCCCTGCGATCGTCGCTTTGTAAGAGAACTTCTGACCGAACTTTTTGCCGATGAAGAGTCCGAGTACACAGATGCCGAAAGTCTCCGCAGCGATGATGGCGCCCGCGACCAACGCGCCCCCGACCGAATACTCCGCTGTGGTAAAGCCGACCGAAAGGGCGTCGATGGAAGTCGCCACCCCCTGCAACAGCAACCCGGCGAATCCGACGGCGGCGTTCTCCCCTTTCTTTTTTACTCCGTCTACGATCATCTTGGTCCCGATGAGCGCCAAAATCACAAAGGCGACGTAGGGGACGTACTGCGCGACGATGGCAAAAACCTCCACGACGAAGTGTACGCAAGTCCATCCGATCAAAGGCATCAGATACTGAAAAAAAGCAAAAGTCCCCGCGATCAAAGCGCCCTTAGCGCGCTTCATATCCGGCTCTTTGAGACCATTGGCGACCGATACCGAAAAGGCGTCCATCGCCAGCCCAACCCCGAGCAAAACGCTATTCAGAAAGAACGGAAGATCCCACGTCATAATAAGAATCAGTATACACCTTCGGGCGAGGTATTGCAATACCGAATGATCGTCATAGCAAGAAAAAGAGCGTCGTAAGCGCGGCGGCTAAGGTCGGCAGACCGACGATAAAACCGTACTTGACGAAGGTCCGAAAGCCGAACGATACGTCGTACTTTTCCAACAACCCGGTGAACATAATGCCGGCAAGCGCCCCGATCGGGGTCAGAAAAGCGCCGAGATTGCTCCCGACGATGGACGCATAGATTGCGCGAAGGTATTCCGCGCTCGTCAATCCGACCGGCAGCGCGGAAAAAAGCATACTCATCGGGATATTGTTGATGACGTTGGCGACCAGATAGGACGCCGCTCCGTACGAGAAGACGACGTACTTGTCTCCGAGCATCTCGCCGATCTTGTCCGATAAGCCCCAATGCTGTAGGCAGACGACGATGACGAACATCGACAAGACGAAGGGGATCAACTGCCACGGCAGTCTCACGAGGGATCTGACCAGTCTCTTGTCCTTCGCTTTGGAAAACCGTCGAATGAGCGCGAACAAGAGAAGAGCCCCCGCGCAGATCGCCGAGATCAGCCACATCTCCGTCCGAATATAGCCGGACAAGACCAAAAAAACAAGGCATATAGCCAGAGTCACCCCGCCGAAGACAAGATCTATCTTGCTCTCCACCACGCAGGTCACCGGCTGTCTGTCCGGGGAACTTTTCAGACTCTTGTTAAAGACGAGCAAGATCACGGACAATTCAATAAGTCCCGCGACGATCGTCGGCAAGATCATGACTTTCAGATAGTCCACAAAGCCGATCCCCGCCGACGTCGCCAAAAAGATATTGGTCGGATTGCCGATCACCAAAGCCATGGAATAAGTGTTCGCCGCGGCAAATTCTCCGACAAGGAAAGGCACGGGATCCAACTTCGTATTTTTGCAGAAAAAGCACAAAAAGGGCGTCAAAGTCAGAATGACGACGTCGTTGCTGGTGAATACGGTCAAAAGCGCGGTCAGAAGATAGACGAGCAAAAACAGTTTTCGCGCACTTCCGCCGGCGGCGTCCACCGCTTTTTTTGCCAAATAGCGGAAAAAGCCCGTCTCGTCCAAATAGACCGACAAAAAGGTCATCGAAAAAAACAACGTGAGGATCTTGAGCGGATTGACGGCGGAGTCGGACGTGAACGCGCTCCACACTTCCGTCGCAGGAGCCAGTCCCGCGCAAAGGAGGACCGTCGCGCCGACGAGCGCGATCACCCAATAGGGACCGATCTTGATACGTCCCACCTTCACGCTCGGGAAAAACACCACCGACGACGTAAGGAGCAAAAACGTAATGATAACTATGACTACGGACGCTATCATAATGACTCTTCTTCAGCAAACGCCAACATTGTATCACCCGAACAAGACAAAATCAACCGTTTTTCCTCCCTATCGCAACCTTTCTCCAAAAATCAGATCGTCGATCCTCTTCCGACGCCTGATCGACGAACAAAAATCTCCGCTATGCATCCGAAAAGTGATTGACAGCGACCGCATTTTATGCTATGATAACTAAGCATAAATCGTTCAGCTGGAGAAATACCCAAGTGGCTGAAGGGGCTCCCCTGCTAAGGGAGTAGTACGTTGATAGCGTAGCTCGGGTTCAAATCCCGATTTCTCCGCCACGACAAAGGGCACCCAATCGGGTGCCCTTTGTCGTGGCGGAGAAACCGAGTAAACAGAACTTTCAAATCCCGCAGTTTTGCCCTGCAGGGGCAATGCGGCGACCGCAAGGTATCGGTCGTTTAACAAAACGAACTCGGATGGCTGACCAAGCGTATTCCCGTCGTAAAAAGGGTGGTCGCCTTTCTCCATACTCCATATTCGATTTTCGCACCGCGCTTAATCATTCTCCGCTCATGTAAAGAATAAGGCGCCGCAAAAAGGGTGCCTTATACGTTTGATATGGGGCTTGGATAGACAAAGACAATTACTTGTCGAGAGGACCCTTGTCCTTGGCGAGATTCTTTTCTTGCCCGCTGAAGTTGAGGATGTCGTTGTTCATTTCGACGGGTTCGTCGTCGAGGTCGATACTGATCTGTTCGACGCCGTCGTCAACGACTTTTTCTTCCTCTTTTGCTTCGACCTTTTCTTCGACTTTTTCTTCCGCCTTCTCCTGAATTTCGGGCTCTTCTTCGTCGAGGTTGACATCGATATTTTCGACTTTCTTCTCCTCGACCTTTTCTTCTTTCTTGGCTTCGGGCTCTTCGACTTTCTTTTCTTTTTCTGCGGCTTCTTTCTTCTTTTCGCCGTAAGATTCTTCCATCATGGCGAGTCTCTTGTCTTCCGCCGCGATGCGCTCCGCCATGGTCTTCTTGTCGAGTTTGGGTAGTGCTCCTTCCTGCTCAAGATACTTTTCCGTGATGAATTCTTCTTTGGCGCGCTTGGCGTTGTCGACGTAGCGCTGATACAATTCGTCCTTCTCTTCCTTGCTAAGCTCGTTGAAGTCATCGGGATCATTAAAGCGTTTGGCGTATTCTTCGAGGTAGTCTTTCTTGGACTTCAGTTGGTCCGCCTCGAACATCTTTGGCACGTCGTCGAACTTACGGCTATCCAGTTGCTCGTTACGCCTGTTGAGGTAATCCTCGGTGATCTTCCCTTTGCGGAAGGCTTCCAAAAGCTCCTTCTTGCGATTAGCGATCGCTTCGTTCAGTTTTTGTTGCGCCTCCGCTTTGGCGACTTCGCTTCCCGCTCTGTCGAGGGCTTTCTGCATAACCTTGAGATCTCTATTGAGATTCTTATCTTTATTTACATATTCGTCGCCGAAGGAGCGCATCGCGTCGGACTTTTTGAAGTCTTTCAGACTCTGCTTGACATGGTAGTTGGTCGGTTTGGTTTCATCTATGAGTTCGTATGCTTTGGAATCGGTCTTGATATCCAGCTCACCCTTTTGGATCTTTTGGTTAATGAGCTCCTTGATATGATCGGGGCCGCCCTCGGCAATGGCGCTCAAAGTGCGATATGCTTCGCTCGATTGGTCGATTTCGGGACGACAAGCAAGGAACTTGATCGCCGCGTATTGCATGGCGTAAAAACCACGCTCCATGGGCAAATAGTTGAGCAGATTTCCCTTCGGTTTGGTTCTATCCAAAGCGTTCATCGCTATGAATTTGCAACCCTCGTTGACCACACGGTCGGCGTACGTCTTGGGGTCCTCACGGTTGTTCATAAGATACTCGACCTCGTTGAAGTCCTGCGGAGGGATCAGCTCAAACGTGTCAAAGCTCATAGACGCGGCGCCCGTCAGGGAGGCGTCTTCGCAAGGTTTGTTGACCATCAGAAAGCGGTCGAGGTGCCGCTGCGACACTTCCTGCGTCGTATCACGCTGTTCTGCCACTTTTTGCCTAAACCCGGTGCTCAAAGAGTACGCATGCTCGCTGACTATATTCTGTTCGCGCAGAGCCGGATCCTTTTCCATCTTGGCAAGCGTCTCTACCGCTCGGTTGATTCCGTAACCCGCATTCGGATCGATCATCGAATTGCTACGAACCGCCTCGAACATCGCCTCGGCGCCCGACTTGCCTTTGATGGACTTGTTGATGTCCTGCTTGTCGATGCTCTCTTGGTTCATCTTTTCCACAAATCCTATCGGATCGGCGAAAAGCTCGTCGGGGGTGACGTTGCGCTCCTTCAAGGTGCGGTACATGACGTACAAGCCGTTCAATGCGGATATGCCGCCGAGGTCGCTGCGGAACTCGGGCGGGAGCGAGCGGGTCCTTTCCACATCCAAGTTGCCGGGATAAAAACCGCCTTCGTTGACACCGAAAACTTCTCCCGCCGTTTTGGCAAGGTCTTTGATACGGTCGTACTCGACCTGCATCTTTTGGGCGGCTTCGATCGCCTGCAGTTTTACGAGCGGGTCGTCGCTCTCGATCTTGGCAGAAAAGTCTTCCTGCGCGCTCTTATACTTGTGCAAAGCGTAGACTTTGGTGCCTTCTTCGGGCTCGAAGACCGATTGATCGTAGCCGTACTTGTCGAATTTGGCGAATATATCCTTGACCGCCTGCTGCGTCTCGGGACGAATGACAAAATCGCGCCCTTTTAAGCTTTGGATTTTTTCTCGCGCTTCCGGCGTGACCATCTTGACTTTTCCGCCCGAGACGCCTTTTTGATACGTCATATATTCGGAAGAAACGCCTTTCAGAATCAACTCGCCCCTATCGACCTTCGTGGTGTAACCTTGTTTCGCCAGTTTTTGTTGGGCGATGGTCGCGCGCGTTACGTTATATCCGTACTCGCCCTCTTCGCGGTGCATTCGCAAATCGCCGAGCTCATTGCTGTATTCTTTATTCAGGTTGGACGTCATGTCTTGCGCGCTGTCGAGCAATTTTTTGATCTCCGCTTTACGGGCGACGGTCAGTTCCTCCCCGCCCAAATAGGACATATTGTCGATCGTGCTCTTGAGCGAAGATATCTCCGTGGCATAACGAGGTTCTTTTGCCTGGTCGAGCGTCATTTTTTCCATGACGGTCTGTGTGGCGTCCGCTTTGAGCGCGACGGATCTCAGTTTGTCCTCCGGGATACCTTTTACCAGCATTTCCCATGCCGCCGGGTTCTTTCCCGAGATATAACGAAACTCGATTTTATTGTACGGCTTGATAGACGGATCCGCTTTCTCTTTGTCCGTCAGGAATTTTGCCGCTTTCTCTTCGACCTCTTCGAGGGTGAGATCGTCCGATTTGTCAAATAATTCTTGTCCGATTTTTTTGCTTTCTTCCGATTTGCCTTCCGCTTTCAACAGTTTGCTGTAGGCAAAGATCGCGTACTTTACCGCACTTGCCTTCGAATCTTTATCCAACGTGTCGAAAATTTTCTGTTTGGTCTCGTCGGAAATCGCGTTCATTCCTTCGTTGAACACGACGTTCAAACGCGCCTCTTCGCGCTTGTTTGCTTCATACTCTTTGCGGTTTTCCAGCCAGTTGTCCCCAACGATAGGCGTAGAAAGACGCGTGTTTATCTCGTTGACTTTGGCACTAAGATCGTCTTTCGTGACCTTTTGCCCGGGATTAAACCACCTGCCGGAAAATTCCACGGGTTCAGCCTCTTTTTCCGCCACCTTTTCTTCCGCTTTGACTTCGGGCACGGTCGTCACAAAACCGAGGGACTCGCCGTCGCGTTTTACCACGAAGTCGCCGATCTCCTTTTTGTCACCGGTCGGGAAGAAGTCGGGCAGTTTGTCGTATTTATAATCGGGGTCGTTTACTTGCTGTACGCGCGCTTCTTTGTAGGACGCGAAAATACGCCCCTCTTTGACTGCGTCGTCCAGCCCCTTAATATACTCCTCTTTCGCCTTTTCTATATCGGAGCGTAACTGTTTTGCTTGTACGTTGAGCAGCTGGACCCGGTCGTCCTTGATGGCATTTATCGCGCCGACTTCCAACGTTTTGTTGGCGATCTTGGAATTGAGCTCTGCCAGCTTAGCTTTCATATCGACGATAGACTTGTTGAAGTCCTCGTCGGGTTTCACGTCGGCGCCTGCGGGACGCTTGACGTCGCACTCGGCGACCTTTTTCTCAAACGCGGCGAGGTTCTCGGCGTATTTCGTCTTCTGCTCCGTGGTCTGTACGTTGATCTCTTTGAACGCCTTGTTGGCGTCGATATACGCGGTCAGGCGGTCGATCTCTTTTTGGTCGCCCGCTTTTTGGGCTTCCGCCAATTTCTGCTCGGCGTCTATGACCTTATTCTTTTCCGCTTGGATGAGACCGTTGACGTATTCCTGCCCGTTGGTCAGGATGCCTTTGAGTTGTTCGTACGCGGGGTCGTCCTTTTCGGCGTGTTTCGCAATAAGTATCTTGCTCGCCGCTTGTTGTGCGATCTCTACGAAACGGTTGCCGCCGTAGTTCGGTTGCTCGAAAAGTTTGCCCATTTTGTCCTTAAACAGTTGCGTTTTGGAGAGATACAGGAACTCTTTCAGGTTCTTATCGAGCATTTCTTTCATCTCGCCAATGGACTTGCCGTTATTTTGCAGATATGCCGCCTCGTCAAAGGCTTCGGGCTGGTCGTATTTAAGCGTCTTTACGTTGTAGATCGGCACGCCGAGAAGGGAGGCGTTGTCCCTGGGCTCGGTCACGTAGAGGAAACGGTCGAGGTGCCCTTGTTTATAGGCGACGGCACGACGTTGGACGTCCGACAAGTCCCCGTTGTTGACAACTGCCGTATCAATATATTTCCAAAGCGCGTTGTTGTGCGCGCGGATCGCGGGGTCCTTATCCGCATATATCAACGCCTCGAAAGGACGTCCCCCGCCAAAGCCGAGAGCCACGACCATTTTGATGTCTCGGCTCGCTTCGAACAATGCGGCGCCGCCCGTTTTGCCATTCAAAGCATTGTTCAACCCTTGATTTTTCTTTTCGAGGAAATAATCCTTGGCGACCTTCATGGGGTGATCCAAAAACTCGTCTATGGTCAAGCCGTTGGCTTCGACAAAGTTCGACATAATAAACAGAGAGTTGAGACCGGCGACGGCTTCGTCCAAGCGGTATTTGGGCGGGAAGGTGTTGTTGCGGACGACGTCGACGTTGCCGGAACGGGCAAAGTTGTCGCTCTTGGGGTCCACAGGGAAATGCTCCCTGACGTAGCCGATGAGTTCGTCGGCGTGCGCTTGTTCGGTCATCATGGCTTTGGACGCCTCGGCGATCCTGGTCGCGTCGCCCGACTCGATCGCGTCCTTATAGGCTTCAATGGCATCGGATAGTTTGGATAACCCATACTTTTTCGTGCCCTCTTCCAGTACGATGCCCTTGCCTAAGTACCCGTACTCTTGCATCTTGGTATAGAGGTGCTTTATGGCTTCCCTTGTCTCGGGCGCAAACTTGAAATCCTCGTTTTTTAACTTTTGATACGCTTCTTCCTTGCCCTCCACTACGACGACGTCAATGTCGAGCGTTTTCTTGTTGACGCTCTCCTTCACGGCGCCGAGATCCAGTCCTTCTTTCTCCGCCTGGTCTTTGCCACGCGCTTCTTCGTCATTCATAAGAGCGCCGTCGTATCCCGAGTTTGATGCCGATAATTCATGATAAAACATGTTAGGGTCCTCGATCTTGCTGGGCTGACGCAAAAAGTCGTTGGCGGCGTCGATATCCTTTTTCATTGCGTTTTTTTGTTCGGGCGACAAATTTTGCATCGCGTCGATATCCGCTTTCGCCTTTTCGCTCTCGGCGGTATATGCCTTTTCACCCATCTCTTCGGGCTTTCTTTCCCAAGGCACCACGTAGCTTTCGACCGTAGCGTTCAGTTCCGCCATCTGCTCGGGCGTAAGTATATCCTTGAGCTTGTCGGACATGTACTCGAAGTTATTGCGCATGAAACTATCGTTGATCAATTGCTCTTTGGGATCCAACGCTTTATTCAGTTGCTCTTCGGTCATATACGGCCCGACGATCTCTCTTGCCTCTTCGAGGGTGCGTCCGCGCTCGGTCAAGCTATTGAAGCGGTTTTCCATCGTTCGTTTTTCACCTTCCAAGCGCTCCTTTTCCTGTTCGTCGGCATATTCTTTCTTAGTAAGCTTTCTGTCAATGTTTTTATAGACATCGAGAAAAGGCGCCTGATTGCTCAAAGTGCGAAGGGCGTAGATTTTTAGGGTCTCCTTTGTCTTTTCGGACAGGTCGTCATATATTTTCTGTTTTTGCTCGGACGTCAGCATACCGAAAAACTTATCGAAGAAGACCTTTGCTTTCAAAACGTTGGCTATCTGGACCGCCTTCACGTTGCGCATATATTGCATATTGGTCTCGTCGGGGTCTTTCTTTCTGGGGTCTTGAAAGGCTTCCTTAACGAAACGATTCATGATCGGCGCAAACGTATCTTTATTTACGGTTTCGCCTTCGCGGGCGAACTTGACGGATTGCAAATTATCTAATTCTTGATCTTTTGGCATAACTACACTTCTCCTCGTATTCTACGTCCCATTATACACAATGAAACGTGACAAATCTATAACAAAAAAAGCACACCTGCGCGGCGTGCTTCATTTTTATGGTTACTTTTTCAGCGGATCCAGATTGAGCGTCTTTTCGTTGCCGCCCACTTGGAGAATGTCGTTGATCATCTCTACGTCTTCGTCGTCAAGGTCGACGCTGACCCTGCCGTCGTCAAGGTTGAGTTCCTCTTCTGCTAGGGCCTTTTCTTCAACCACTTCTTCGGGTTTAAACTCGATCTCTTCTTCGTTAAGGTTGACGTCGATGTTCTCGACCTTGGGTGCTTCTTGCTTGACCTCGGGCTCGTCGACTTTCTTTTCGGCACCGCCTTTTATCGGGGCCTCGCCTGCTCTTTCCAGTCTTGCATCCCTCTCCGCGATGCGTTCCGCCACGGTCTTTTGCTCGAACTTTTGTCTCAGGCCCTCGGACTCAAGGTATTTCTTGGTGACGAATTGGTGTTTGGCGATCTTGGCGTTGTCCACATAGCGCTGATACAGTTCGTTCTTCTCTTCCTTGGTGAATTCGTTAAAGTCGTCGGGGTCGCCAAAGCGTTTGGCGTACTCTCTCAGATATTGGTCTTTGGACTTCAATTCGTCCGCCTCGAACATCTTGGGCAGGTTGTCGCGGAACTTGCCGTTATCCAGTTGCTCGTTGCGGCGGTCCAAATATTCCTCTGTGATCTTCCCCGCGCGGAAATCTTTCAAGAGTTGCTCTTTGCGGTCGGCGATCGCCTTTTCCAACTTTCCTTCCAGTTCGAGTTTCTTTTGTGACGCCTTCTCAATCGCAAAGTCTGTGGTGGCGCGTTCCATTTCGGCATTGGCTCGGTTGAGTTGGGCTTGCAGGTTGCTAAACTCCCGATTGGCGGTTTTATCCGCCGTGCGAACGTCTTCGCCGAAGTTTCTCATCTCTCTCGATTTGGCAAACTGGTCGAAAGTCTTGGACGGCTTGATAGAATCCATATTGTCGAAATCAAGCTTGTTCATATCAAGCCCTTTGATTTTGCCCTCGTCCACCTTGGCTTGAAGTTGCTCGCCTATCACCGGAGCTCCTTTCGTCGCAATATCGTTCATCGTTTTGTATGCGTCGCTGCGCTTATCGAGTTCGGGGTGTGCCAAAAGATACTTTAAGGACGCCTTTTGCATCATCATGATGACGTCGCTCGTGCTAAGGGGCGACATTAGTTGTTGCTGCGTCCACGCCAGCGTTTTGCCGCCTTCCACGAGAATGCGGTCGAGATACTCTTGAGGCGTTTCCTTCGAATTGGCGAGGTATTCCATTTCGTCGAACTCCCGCACCGGACGGACGCGCATCTTGTCAAAGTCGTACGTCGGGAAGCAGGCAAGCGAGGCGTCTTGTTGCGGCTCTTTGACAATCAGGAAATTGTCCAAAGAGTGGTTCCCCTCTTGTAAAATATCGTCCCTGGCCTTGATGTACAACAACTCGTTTTGCCCTGTTACCGAGTAAGCGTATTCGGACGCCATATTGTTGCGCGCCATCTCGGGATCCGTTTCCAATTTGGCCAGCGTCTCCATGGCTCTGCCCATGCGGAAGCGTTGCACTTCAGCCGTATGAGCATACGACGTGCAAATATCCGCGATGGCGGCGGCGCCCGACTTGCCTTTGATGGTGTTGTCGACGTGGTTCTCTTCCAGTATCTTTTTGGTTTCCGCATTCAAATACGCTCCCGGATCATCCAAAAAGGCGTCCATATCCACGTTTTGCTCTTTGAGCGAGCGATACATGACGTATAGTCCGTTCAGAGCGGAGACACCCGCTATATCGCTGCGGAACTCCGGCGGAAACGCGCCGTTTCTCTCTACGTCCATATTGCCCGAATAGAACCCGCCCTTGTCCAAATTGAACGCGTCTTTGGCGATATCGATGATCTCTTTGGCGTGGTTATATTCTTCGATCAGTTTCTCCGACGCCTCTACTGCTTTGATTTTATCAAGCGGATCGTTGCTCGCAAGTTTTGCTTCCAATTCACCTCTTGCTTTCGCGTACAGATGCAGTCCGTAAATCTTGCCGCCTTCTTCGGGATTGAACTCCCCTTGATCGAAACCGTATTGGTCGAATTTGGCAAAAATGGTCTTGATGGCGTCCTTGGTCTCAGGTCGCATCTGGATCTTGCGTTCGCGCAATTTCTTATACTGCTCGTCGTATTTCTCCAACACCTGTTCCGCTTCGTAATCGCTTCCTTGTACGGTTTTGTAATCGACCGTTTGATTCTTGAATCCGTTAAAGAGGATCGTAGTTCCTTTGAGTCCGCCGAGCTTGACGTCTATGCCTTCCTTTTTCAATATCTCGAGGGCAACGTGCGAGCGCTCGTAGTTCATGCCGGGTTCATATTCTTCACGATTGGTACGCATATCCCCGAGTGCGGAAGCATACTCACTGTTATGATCCGACATAAAATCTTTCGCCTGATTGAGTTTGGCTTCGATCTCGGCTCTCTTTTCTTCGGTCAGCTCCTCGCCTTTGTAATATTTCATTCCTTGCAGAATGCCTTTGACTTCGCCAAACTCTTTGCCGAATTTTTCCACTCTTACTTCGTCGAGCGAGCGTTCGAGAGGCGCTTTGTGCGATTCGGTGCGATAGGCAAGGTCATTGAATTGTTGTTCGGAAAGATTGTCGAGGATAGGTTTCCAAACGTTGGGATTGTCGCGCGCCATCAAATAGTAAGAAGCAATATGATTGTGCGGGACGAGTTTCGGATCTTTCTTCTCCTCATTGGTAAGGAAAGGCTCCGCCGCCTTTTTCACGTCGTTTAACGACATCGTATTGAAGTTCTTAACGATTTCTTTCGCTTGCGGGGACTTCTCTTTTAACAATTCGGCGTAGCGTTCCTTCGCCCTTGTTTCCGCCGAGTTCTGACTGCCGGGCGTTAATGCTTCAAAAACGGCTTGCCTGCCTTCGGGTGATAATACCTGCAACGCTTCGTTATAGAAAAACTTGAGCCGTTCCATCTCGTTTTGCGCAGCCTCTTTCGACTGACACTTTTCCAGCCAGTTGTTGCCTTGCGGCTCGAGCGTCTGCTGCTTTTCGACGTCGTGTATCTTCGCAAGGAAGGCTTCTTTGGACGGCGCCGTGCCGGGCTCGAACCATCTGCCCGTAAAATCGGTCGCCTTCTCCTCTGCCTTTTCCTCTGCTTTTTCCGCGACTTTTTCTTCCGCCTTGGGCGCTACCGGCTCGGTCTTTACAAAACCGAGGGATTGGGCGTCCTGTTTTACCACAAAATCCGCGATCTCCGGATCTTGCAAGGCATTTTGCTCTTGCACGTATACGTCGTACAAAGCGTCTTTGTCCGCGTCGTCGTAGTCCGCCCAATTGACGCCTTCCTTGCGTGCGCTGTCTGCAACCTGAGCAAGATATTGGTCTTTGCTCATGATCTCGGCGCTTGTTTGGAAGAGACTGGGCAAACTATTATACTTGTAGGTGGGACTCTTTATTTGCTCCTCGCGCATTTTTTTGAAATATGCCGGGATACGCCCGTCCTTCACGTCGCGATCAAGGCTCTCAAGATAGTCTTTTTCCGCGCTCTCGATCTCCGTAAGTTTGTTCGCCTTTGCCGCTTTCAAAATCTGCATTTCGTCGTCTTTGGTGAACGGGGCGCCTTTTGCCCTCAGTTCGTTTTCTCTTTTAACAATGCGTACGTTGAGGTCGTCCAGCTCTTTACGGGCGTTGACCATCGCTTTGTTGAAGTCTTCGTGCGGCTTCAAGTCGACGACGGCAGAACGTTCTTGTTTTCTGAACTCCGCGATCTTTTTCTCAAACGATTCGAGGGCCTGCGCGTATTTTTGTTTCGGCTCGGTGACCTTAACTTGGATGTCTTTGTACGCCTTGTTGGCTTCGATATACGCCTTTAATTCGTTTATCTTTTTGGTGTTGCCCGTTTTGGTCGCTTCTTCCAATTGTTTTTCGGCGTCAATGACTTTGTTCTTTTCCGCTTGGATAAGATCATTGACGTATTCCTGCCCGTTGGTCAAAATGCCTTTGAGCACATCGAAAGCGGCATTTTTATGCCTTTCGGCGTATTTTGCTATCAAGATCTTGCTCGCCGCTTGTTGCGCTATCTCCACGAGTCTGCTATTTTCGTATGCCGGATAAGAGATCGGTTTCCCATGGCTGTCTTTTGTGAGTTTTGTTACCGAAAGAAGCAAGTACTCTTTGACGTTTTTGTCAAAAGTCTCTTTCATCTGGGCAAGGGATTTTCCGTTGTTTTGCAGATAATTGAGTTCGTCAAACGCTTCGGGCTGTTCATACTTCATCTTACCGGCGTTAAAGATCGGCACACCGAGAAGGGACGCATTGTCGCGTGGCTCGTCCACAAAGAGAAAACGGTCGAGGTGTCCTTTCTCGTATGCGATCGCGCGACGTCTGATGTCCTCGGTTCCGTTGCGCACGACGGCGTGTTCATAAAAGTCACCGAGCGCGTGGTTGTGCAAACGGATCTCGGGATCCATATCGAGGAAGCTCAATCCTTCGACGACGCGTATGGCGCCGACCGTGGGGCTTTCGCCGTAAAGGTAATCCGCTTTTTTGCTTGCCTCGAACAGCGCCTCGCCGCCGGTTTTACCCTTGAGCGCGTTGTTCAATCCGATATTAAACTTGTCAAAGTAGAAATCGCGTATATAGTGCGACGGTTTTTCCAAAAACTCTTCGGGGCTGATGCCGTTCCCTTCGGCGAAGTTCATGATCATGAACAGCGAATTAAACGTAGAGACCGCTTCGTCCATACGATATTCGGGCGGGAAGGTGCCGTTTCTCGCCACGTCGACGTTGCCTGCCTTAGCGAAGTTGTCGCTGTGGCGATCGACCGGGAAATGCTCGCGAATGTAGCCCAGGATCTCGTTCACGTGTTCTTTTTCTTCGATCATCTTTTGGGACGTTTCGGCGATCTTGGTCGCGTCGCCCGACTTGATCGCATCCTTGTAGGCAAAAATGCTACCTGCGAGCATGGAGAGACCGTACTGCTTGATGCCCTGTTCGCCGATGAACCCTTTGCCACCGTAGCCGAAGTTTTTCATCATAGAAAACACGTGCTTGATCGCCTCTTTGGTCTTGGGCGAGAACTTGAATTCGTTTTCCTGCCACTTTTGGAACTCTTTTTCTTTCCCCTCTTTGACGAAGAAGTCGGAAGAAAAACTTTCCTCATTGACTTTTTCTTCGATGACGTCGAAATCCAAGCCCTCTTTTTTCATCATGGCTTTGTTTGCACTTTCTCCGTCGTGTTTCACGGCGTTTTCGTACGCTGTGGTCAGACCGAAATAAATGCTTTCGGGGTCCTCTGTTTTGCTGGGTTGCCTCAAAAAGTTGTTTGCGGCGTCGATATCCGCTTTCATCTTTTCTTTCTGTTCGAGCGAAAGGTCTTTCATCGCGTCGATATCCGCTTTTGCCTTTTTGCTCTCTTCCGTATAAACTTTTTCACCCATCTCTTCGGGCTTTCTGTCCCACGGGATCACGTATTTGTCGACCGTGTCCCCGAGTACTTGCACTTGCGCCGGTCTCAACATATCAACGACCTTGTCCGAGACGTACTCGTGGGCGTCGATGATAAACCTGGCCGACACGTGGTTCGCCGGATCCAAAGCGGGATCTTTCAGTTGCTCTTTGGTAAGATACGGTTTATAAAGATTTTTTGCCTGTTCCAGAGTATAATTTCCCTTGTTGACGCGTTTGACGAGTTGATTAAAGGCGTCTAACTCCGCCTCCAGACGGTCTTTTTCGGGACCCGGACCCATAGCCGTAGCCCGTTTTCTCTTTTCATAGTATCCACTGGTGCTACGCGCCATATCCTCCATTTTCTTTTCGATCACCTTCTGAACGAACTTTTGAGCCTCGGCGGGTGCGTCTTGAACCAGTTCCCTTTTTTGTTCGGGCGTCAACATCTCGATGAGTTTTTCCAAAAACACGTCTGCGCGCAAAGCGTTGGCTTTGTGAGGTTCTTCGACGTGCTGCACGTAATGCAGTTCGGTCTCGTTCTCTTCCCTCTTTCTTTTCGGAGCGAAAGATTCCGAAATAAAGCGATTCATCAACTTCGCAAAGTTATTTCTGCTGAGCGTTTCGCCTTCGCGAACGAACTTGATTTTATATTGATCTTTTGGCATAACAACGTACTCCTCGTGGTATTTTATGTCTTTAGACAATTCCATTATATACTATCAATTATAACAAATCTATTACAAAAGCACGCTTTACAGGCGTGCTTTCGATGATCGTTATTTTTGTTTTTTCTCAAAGAGCGAGGCGACCCTTTCGGACGCAATGATCTCGATGCTTGTTCTCGATTGCGGACCCGTGATGATAAAGGCGTTGCCGCGCGGGTTGTTGATGATCTGATCCTGTTCGGTCTTGTTGATATTACCCGCCTTGCTGTACAGCGTACATAGGTCGTCCATATCGTTGGGCGCCAGCGCAAAAATAAACGAGTACTGACAGGCGTTGATGATCGCGGTCGACTTCCTTATTATTTCCTGGCTTCCGACGAAGTCTTTGATGTTCTGCGTGATGATGATCTGCATACCGTTATATTTACGGATACGCTTGGCAAGTTGATACATGAAGTCCAAAGCGATCGGGTACTTCGGGTCGATGAACACGTGCGCCTCGTCGATGACGACGATGATCTTACGGTTGGTCTCGTATTTTAAGTTGAAGTCCCTGTTTTTGATAATTTCATTATCAAGCCACTTGAGTACCAGCAACATCTGCGCGTTGGCGATGACGCCGTTTTTATTGGCTAAAAGGCTCTGGAAATTGAACACGCAAAAGTTCTCTTTGACGGAAAGCGTACTCGGTCCGTTCCACAAATTGGCGTTTCTGCCGCCCGTGGCGAATTTGGAAATGAAGTTCTTTAAGACCCGCAGGTTCTCGACGTCGTACTGCACCGTCGCGGTCTCGAGTTCCTCCAAAATCAGTTTGTACAAGTCGTCGAAGACGGGGTAGTCTTCCGCTTTTATTTCCGAGAAGTTCGATTCCCACGTAATGCCCTTCTTCGCGTACAGATCCACGGTCAGGTTGTTGAGCATCTCCAGCGCGTGCGCGTCGATGCCCGGCAATATCTCGCGGTAAAATTGTTCCAAAAATTGCAGGTGTACGGAGAAAGCGTTGCCGGCGCCTTCGGTATCTTCATCCGCGTCAAGCATCGTGATGACGTGGAAGGGATTGATACGTCCGTGCGTCGCCGTGCCGACGTCGATCAGCTTTCCGCCCAGATTTTCCGAGATGATGTCATACTCGTTTTCGGGGTCGAGAATGAATATCTTGCAGTTTTCCGTCGCGAGGTGGGTAAGGAGGGTTTTTGTCGAGTAGGATTTACCCGAGCCGGATTTACCCATAATGACCATATTGGAGTTGACGCGTTCGTCGTTTCTCATAAAGAAGTCAACGATCACCGGGAAGCCTTTGCTCTGTCCGATGGTCACGCCGCCCTTTTCCATAATGGTGGAAAGAACGAACGGGAACACCGCGGCGATGGAGTTACTGTGGATCGCGCGTTGGAACTCGGTCATAGGCTCCACGATGGATGGATTCATCGCGATCATAGCGCGATTCTGGTTGCAGAAGTTGTCCGATAGTTCGAATCCCTGTTCGGAAAGAACGCGCAATACGCGTTTTTTGAGATCTTTTTTCTTTTCTCTTTTGCGATTGTACAAGGCGATGTGAATGGTCACTTTGTACAGGTTTTCATTGTCGTTTTTGAGGAGCGACAACAGTTGCACAAGCGTATTGACGTGCGTACTTCTGTCGATGATCGAACTTGCTTTATACGACTGGTCGCTCTGCGAAAGGAGTTCCTGCAAAGAGCGGTCGATCATCCTGACGGCTTTGTCCTTTTCGTACGGCTCTATGTTCATGACGACCTTGGTGTCTTCGATATTGAACATCTGGAATCCCCAGGCGTTGCCTACGGCAAGAGGATAGTTGCGGACGGTAAAATTAAAGCATTCTTCGCCGTCCACCATGGCACTGCGCGAAGAAAACGCCACTTGTTCGGGCAATATCCAGTCGACGTATTCCCTTTCGTCCAAGGCGTCCACGTCTTCTTCGTTGAATTTGTCCGTAAAGTTATATTTCAGGAAAATGCAGAGTTCTTTGTCGTTCAGGATATGCGTCTTCATCCCCGCGTCGGCAAAGGTCTCGATCGCGCCCTGCAAGATCTCGTCGATAACGCTCTTTTCCGCGTCGTACACCACGAGATAAAATGCGGGGACCATTATTTTGTCGTCGCCCATGGCGTTCAGATTATTATAAACCTGTATCCTGTCCTCGATGACACGCTCTCTGACGAATAATTCCTGCTCAGTCAGTTCTCCGGCGTCAAAGGTCTTTTTCAGATCCTCGCGTTTGACGTCCTCCATTGCGATATAGTCGTCCAGACGCATTTTGCGGTCGATTTTTATCAAGGAGGCATGCGTTTTTCCCGAGATAGTACGAATGACCTTCCCGAAATGATTGTTTATGATCTGATCTTGCCTGAAGCCGGTCAGAAGCCGGAACTCTCTCGACCCGATCTCCAATACGCCGGCGTAATAATTGCCGAATTCGATATAGCCACCGCTTATCCCTTTGAACGCGAAAAGGCTCTTGACGTTGGACGCGCTGTCCACTTTTTCCACGACGAACTTTTTCCCCGAGAATAAGAACCGTGCGAACGTCTTGAAAAACAGGTAAAACCGCTGTCCGTCATAGGGAAGGAATAACCCGACGAACGCGCACAAGACGACGACTGCGATGAAAAACCGCGCGATGCCGATATTGCTGAGACAGATCACGACGATAAGCACGATGGCAAGCAACGCGATCAAAATATCCGCTACCGATACGTTTTTGAAAAATTGTACTTTAACTTTCGCTGTTTTCGGTATAACTCTCATAAATCATGCTTCCCTGAACGTATTATTATTCATCATCAATGTCTCCCAATTCCTCATCCGCTTCGTTTATACTGCCGAGTCCTCCCGCCGTACTGTTTCTGAGTGACTCCGTGATCGAATCTCTCGTCGCTTGATTGGCTTGGTCTTTGCCGAAGTTAAAGCTGTTCACGTCGGCTTCACGCGGTCCTCCGCCGTTGCCTGCTTCGGACTCCGCTCCGCCATTCGGATTTTCCGCGGGATTGTCGCCGCCGTTCTTTATCTTGTCGCCGATGTCCTTGGAGTCGTTGTACTTGGGATCATTGTCGAATTTCTCGCCCTCATTCCCGTTGTTTTGATTTTCGGCTTCATCGGACTTGCCTTCTTTGCTGTCCTTGCTCTTGTCGTCTTTTTTGCCGCCGAAGAGTTTTTTGCCGCCCGCCATAAGACCTTTGCCCGCCAGTCTCAGACCGCCTATTGCCGCAGCCGAACCAAGACGACCCAAAGCGTTGTCCATCATTTCTCTTGAACCGGCGCCGGCACCGACAAGGTTGCCGAGGAGCGCGGAAGCCTTTTGCATAGCGAAACCGCCGCCGATGATGATAAGGAGTTTGAACAAGTTATTGATAAAAGTACCCTCGAAGAACACGACGTCCGACGGCGCGATCAATGAAATCAAAAGGCAATAGATGTTGAGATAAAGAATAATGCCGTATCCGGAAATAAACTTCAAAAGAACTTGTTCGCGCCAAAGTTTGAAACGCCCGCCGTCGTCCAGCACTGACGAGGCAATGGAGAACGGGGACACCATGAACAAAACGCCGATACTGATGGCACGATCGACGAATTGTATCAACGCCCCGGCAAGGGTGAACAAAAGCGCTAAGCCGGAGATCCAGGAAAAGATAAAGTCAAAGTCGGACAATTCGATCGCTTGCCAAACCAAATCGGTATTGAGATAAAGATCTTTGCCCGCAATGATCTCATCGTAAACGGATTGATTGACTATCTCCGCGTCCTGTGAAAACGCGTGGAAAAGGAAAGTCCCGAGGCTCTGCGAACCGTTCATCGTCGCCTGATACAAGGCGCTCATGAGCGTATTCAGTGCCCAAACCAACGTCAACATGATCGCCGGAACGAACAAAAACAGTAAAAGCGATTTGAACGCTTTGCCCGCCACCTTAATGGGCGACATATCCGGTTTTTCCTTGAGGACGACCATAATAATGCGGGCGATCGTAAAGAAGATCAAAACGACGAAGCCCAAAACAGCGGCGACCTTAAAGCCGTTTGCCATCGCTTCGCTCCGCAACATATACGAAACGAGATCGGTCTCCGTTCCGCCGATATTAACGGTCTCGATCCCGCACAATTTATTCGCGCAGGAAATCAACCCGTCGATCAGGCGCAATAAAGATTTTGAAATTCCGTATAGAAACTCCCAAAACCAATCAAACATCGTCTTTCTCCTCTATTTCGCATTGATAAGGATCGCCGTCACCCGGACGGAAACCTTTTTATAAGGAAATTTGTTTTTTTCGTATTTTTGGCGCGACGTCTCGTAATCCCGTTCGGCGAGATTCTTGAACGCGGTCGCTTGGCTAAGCTCGTTCATCGCCGCGTTCCGCTCGGCCTGCGAAGACTCCGAGTCGTTCACGACCGCTTGATAAGCAGCCAATTTTTCGTCGTACTCGTCCTTGGCTTTTTGCCACGTCTCTTCGGCGGTCTCAAAATCGGACAGCGCGGGATCGTAGCAGTTATTGTTGAGCCGCAATACGATGTATTGTCCCCCGGAGACGTTGTGGCGTTTGCTCGTGGTCTCTCCGTCTTTCCAAGCCGTCAGCATAGCCGCTTGCCATTTGTCGGCGACGCCCGCCAGTTTGCAGGACGATTCCCCGATCGCGTTTGCCGGATCCGGCTCGTCGCTCTCCGACAATTTGTACGTTCCGTCCTTTCCCGTATAGATTTTGGTCGGAAGTTCGCTTTCGTCCAAAACGAAGTAGGAAACGCTGAGCGTTTCCGCTTCCGTCGAGTCGAAATGGACGGCGAACGAGCCCACCGAAATATCCTCGGCGACTTTGATCGTCAAATACGAATAATAATGCCTGTCGTCCTCATCCATGGGTGAAATGAAGTCGTTGACGGCTTCTTTGTTATAGAAATCTTCCATATCATAAGAATCGACGTCGTCCGACCCGTAAAACACCTTGATCTCGGGATACAGCTCGCAGTATTCCTCGTCCGTCTCGGTTGCGTCGCCTAAGTCGTAGCAACCGGACAGCATCAAAGATAAGAGCGTGATGCAGATAAAAAGAAAGAGAACTTTCTTTTTAATAAGCATATCCTTGCCACCAATCGGTGAAGATGCTGATACCGACCTGCAACATGATGAGCAACACGAAAATAATAACAAAGCCGACGATCGCGTGTTGAAGCGACTTTTTGGCGTTTTCATGCTCTTGCGGCTCGCTCGCACGGGCGTATTTCACGCCGAGCAGGATGCAGAAGATAGCACCCACGGCGCCGACTACAGCAAGCAGTGCGGGGACGAGGACCTTGCACACTTCGAGAATCGGAGCAATGATCTTGTTCATTTCCGTAGTCGTCATACAAATAAGACTTCCAAACATAACATTTTACCTTCCTTGTAAAATTATTTAATATCATTGTAACACCGTAAGTATTACAAATCTATTACAATGGATTATACTTTCTTGCGCTTGCGCAGCACAAGAACGACCGTAAGTCCGATCGCGATCAGCAGGCAGAATACGATGATGACGATCGTCGTGGCGACGTTGGCGGTGTATTTCCTCGTAAACTCGAACACCTGCTCGTTGCCTGCGGCATTGGTGATGACGATCTTATAATCGCCTTTTTCGTTGATCTCCGGCATCTTGGTCGCACTGCTTGTGACGTCGATCGTCTGGATCAACTTGCCGTCCTTATACACCTTGACAACGTCGCCGGCTACGCAACCCGATAAAGACACGTTCGCCGTCGTCGAACTACCGTTAGTCGCGCCGACCAGTTCCGCTTTGGGCGGGGTCCTGTCAATAACGACTTCAAACGTGAAGTACGCGGAGGTCGCCACCGAAGAAACTGTCACTTGATAGGTGCCTGCCTCCTCGAACTTCATGGTCGAATTCTTCTTGCCGGCGTTGTTCGTCACCATATTGGTGTAGGACACCGGTATTCCGTCGCCCGCGTCAAACGACACGTCGGTGATCTCATAGGCATAGGGAGACTCATACTCGAATCTTGACAGAGCGTACGGGAGGACGTAGAAATAGTAGTACGCTTTATTGCCGATATCGTCGGAAATAAGGAACTCCCACTTGCCGCTCTCGCCGAAACCGGTACTCTTGGTCCTGTCGTACTCCTCTCCGTTGATGACCACGAGGTCGAGTTTTGCAGAGTCGCTGTTGACGGGCATAAACCGTGCGCTGCCTTCCATGATCACGCTTCCGTTTTCCACCACCTTATCGGTGCCGGCATAGAGGAACGTGAACTGGACCAAAGTATCTTTTCTGACCGAAGCGGAATGTACGTTACCCGCGACGTCGGTGAGGTAGAAGCGATACATACCGTCGGAAGTCAGTTTTTCGCCCGACCGATACGCAATACGATCTCCTCCGTCCAACGTGTATTCGCACAGGACCGATCCCTCGTATTCCACACTCACGTCGTCTTGCGTCATTTTGACTTCGTTGATATCCACGACCTTCATCGTTTTACTCAAGTCGATATTCAGCTGTTTGCGGATGAGGTTGATCTCAAAGGAATACTTGAATCCGTATTCGTCCACGTAGGTCACGGTCTGTCTGTATTCGCCCGTATCTTCACCGTCCGTGGGATACCGAACAGTCAGCGGCATATCCACTTTGTCCCCGTCGAGGCGAATTTCGTACTTGCTCGCCATCGTCTCGAACGTCACGCTATAATTGGTATAGATCTTGTTCTCGCCTTCGCGGGAAATGACGATCGGCTCCGCTTCGCGCGAAGTACGGATCAAACGGCTGACTCTTAATGTATCGCTACCCATATAATGGAGAACCGTTTCGGCAACGTTACCGTTTTCGTTGCGCATTCTGAGTACGTAAACGCCGTCGCCTTTTGCTCCGATCGCGTTCGTGACGCGTTCCGTTGTTATGGGTGTGCCCTCGTCGCGGAGCAGATCGAATACGACCGTCTCCGTTTCGCCGTAGACGACCGTAACGAGTCGGATCCCGTCGGCGATCATCTTGTCGGCGTCGACCGACAGCATTTGATTGCTGTATCCCTCGTCTTTACGCAGCGCGTCCTCGTTGTAGCCGGTCAGATATTCCTGCTTGAACGCAAACGGCTTATCTTCGATGACGAACTCCACGATGACTTCGTTGTCAAAACGATCGTGAATGACGAGACGATAATTCCCTGCGTCTTTCTTTACGATCGAGCATCTTCCGGAAGGCTCGTTGATCTCGACGGGTTCGTCGTTCAACCTCTCTCCGTTCATAAATAAATCGTACGTGATGTGATCTGCGTATACGTCCACAGTGACTTGCTTGTTGGCTTTATAGACCGTTTCCGCCTTTAGCAAATGCTTGGTGGAAAAATCATCGACGTACGTCGTCGTCACTTCCACGCTCAGATCGTTGGACATCGTGACCAAGTATTTCGCCACTCTGCCGTAAATGTTTTTGGCGATGATCGAATAGAAACCTTCCACGGTAAAGAAGACGCCGTCGCCTTCAATAAAGACGATACCGTCCGAAGTCTCGGCGTTGCCGATCCTCTTGTATCCTTCGTTCATCGTATAGATGGTCGCATACTCGGTAAACTCCGTCGTTCTGGAATAAGCAACGGTCACCTCGGTAATATTGGTAAACGCCGTTTCCGCTACGAAGAAACCGCCGTTAAGGTAGACGATCTGCTCGGTCGACGCGGGCGTGATCCGTTTTTGCTCCAAGTCGTCACCGATGTATTCAAACGTCACTTCGGGCAATTCTCCGCTCATCACGGTCTTTGTAAAGTAAGGTTGATATTGGTCGTTGTACGCGATCCTTACCGTTACGGTCGCTTCCCCTGTCTTCGGCGCGTCCACGTGATAATATACGTTCTTTTCCTCGTCGAATCGAACAGAGATATTCACGCCGACATCGTCCTCCGTTGCCAGCACGAAGGATTTGCCCCCCTCCACTAACAACATATCGGAGATAATGGTGGAAATATAGATTTGCTGGTATTGCCAGATCTCATTGTCACTGTCGTCGTAAATAGGATTACCCTCTTCGTCCGTCTGTTGAATGAGACGATACGCGACCTCATACAATGCGCCGTCGACGCAATCGTATCTGAGATAATACGTCTCTCCGTCTTTCTCGACCCAGAATACGATCTTGCCGCTGCCGCCGTACATAAACTCCACGTTGTCGAACGAATACGTATCCGCTTGGTACGAATACCCTCCGTCCTCTTCAACGATGGAATCGGCGGGAGAAAGTTTGGTATCGATCACCTTCCCGTCCACGATGTACTTGAACGCGTCGGAAGCGCGGTTGATGAAATTGAATTCGCTTTGGTTGCCAAGCGTATCTCTTGCCACGATGCGATAATCCCCAAAACGATTGACGGTGATGTTATTGACGCCCTCTCCCTCTTTGTATTCGCGGATCATCACGCCGTCCAAATAGATCTCGACTTCACTGCAGACGGACTTGTCGTCAAACTGCATCGTAATAAGCGTAGAATAGATGGAGGCGTTGTTTCTCACCGCTTTTGAGACCGTCTTCGTCACACCGAAATACACGGTATCCGGCACGTAAAACTCCGGGCTCGCAGCGTTGAGTCCGCCACCGTTAAGCGCGTCGATCTGTTGCAGATCGAAGTACCTGACGACGTCCTGACGAGCGCTCACGTTGATAATAGGCGGCGTCTGATCCACCAGACAGGTATACACGACGTAGATCTCGGGATACCGCGCGTAACGGATGGTCACCGTCCAATCCACGGTATCGTTGATCCGAACGCGTTTGTTGCCGTTGAATTCGCTTACTCTCACGGAGATGGAACGATCGGAAAACTCGTATTCGTAATCCGCGGACGTGTCGTACATAAACATCAATTGTTTATTGGTGACGATCGTATATTCCCTGTCGCCCGTCTTCGTGATTTTTAAGCTGGATTGCGTGCCGTCGTAGGCTATATAATTGTCGTTTTCATCATAATACCAGTTGACCTTGGGCAATTCACGTTTCAATTCGTAGTTGTAATTGAACGTATTGCCGAACCAGTCTTCGATATGAATGGTGTACACGCCCGATTGATAGTAGGTTACCGATGAAGAATAGTTGGACTCGATCAGCTTGTTGTCGAGGTATATCTCGAAATCCTTGATCTCCGTGACGTCTCTGTTACAAGTGATCCGTACGTGGCGGTTCTCTTCGGGGACCACTTTGACTTCCATCGGCGTGGAATTGAGCGATACGGATATTTTATACATATTGCCCGAACGGTCGGCGATCTCCAAGTAGTATTGTCCTTCTCCGATCTCAACACCTGCCGTGGGGATATCTTCTCTGCGATAGACGTTCAAAAGTAAGCCGTTCTTTTTGAACACGGCTACGTACGCCATCGCGTCAATCTCCGCCACAGTGGCGCTGAACCCTTTGATCTTCAGGACTTTGCCGTTGACGGACATTCCGTCGACGGAAGAATCCAGTTCGCGATCGATGGATTCGCCTTTCGCGTTTTCGTACGTGATGGTGAGCCCGGGCGCCGACTTGTCAAGATAAACTTTGAAGTCGCGCACGCCGTTTTCATCACATTCGCGTAACCAGTATACGCCGCTGTCGATATTCAGACTGCCGAACACCGTTCCTTCGGGCAACAGTTTGAATTCTTTCGCGTTCGGTTGCTCGCCCGATTCGGTCGTGATCGTTTGATTGGTATAGAACAGTTTGGTGAACTCGCCGTAGGAGAAGACAAAAGTCGTGACGAGCGAACAAGGTTCTTCCTCCCCCGCCGGCGTCACAAAACTGTCGTAGATATTCGGGTCACCCTCGTAGACGACCACCGAGCGGAACTCCTCTCCCGTGTTGGTCAGATACGTCGACAGCCTGTCGACGGCGATCTGCTTGTTGTCGAGATAAGGCGCTCCGTTTTTGTCCAGATAATCGTCCGCGCTCGTCAGATAGCGATAGCCGCCTTTGCCGACTATGGTCTCCGCGACCTGCGCGATTGCCGTGGACAGCGACGCAGGCAAACGCTCGGGATCGATTTCCGTTGAGGTCCCGTAATAGTAGTATACCCAGTCGTTAGACGACTCGGATCTGTCCCACGTCGCGCGTTTGTAGCGGATCCATACCTGTCCTGACGAAGCATTGACCGAAGAGTCCGCCGTCGCTTTACGATATTTGCCGTCGCCGACGTTCAATGCGGACGCTTCGCTCGCGGTCAATTGGCGCGTAGTGAGATCCTGCGTCTCGAAATACGTGACGTATTCGATCGCCTTTTCTCTCGAAGAAAACGCCATCGCTTTCGACGTATCGTTGTAGTTTTTCTGCCGTACGCCTTCCCCGTTGTGGTAGTAATAGACCGAACCGACGTCCAGCATATACACTTTGTTGATAAGGAGAGTCCCGCTCTGCGTCGCCAAGTAGTTGGCGGTCTCCGCCTTGTCGGTTCCGTTTGTCAGATAGAAGATGATATCGGAAGACTCCTGGGTCGTATGATTCTCTCCCGCGCCCGTGATCGCCTTGAAGTTGATGCGAACGAAGCCGACGACGCCGCTTCTGAACTTGATGTGAACGCCGTCGATATCGGCGGTGTAGTCGATGTAATCGTCAAATTTACTCTCGGCGATTTGTTTCCCGCCAATATACAATTCACGAACGTCGAATTCGTCCGCCTGTTTGGAGAAGGCAAAATCAAATTTCGGTTGCACGCCCGCTACGTTGTAAACGGGGATGGAATCCGCATTGAAGAACTCGCCTTTATCGCACGTCATCGTTACGCTGACTTCCGACCGGACGTCGAAGTTGACGACGGCGGGACAGTACGTGTACGTCGAGATCGTAGCGGAATTGCCCAAACCGTCGACGGCATAGAACGCCAGCGTGACGTCTTTCTGTTCCTCTTTCTGAATGCCGAGCATATCGTAGGTCAAACGGAACGAGACGCGGTTGTTTTCGGAAATGCTTACGACGTTGGTCCTGTCGTCACCGTTGACGTCATAGAGCGTGACGAGGTGTGATTCGTCTTCCCCTTTGATGACGTAGTACATATATATTTGCGCGACGCCCGAGGACGCTTGCCCTTTCGGGTCGTCGCTGACGTAGAACGTGACGTTCCTTTCTTTCAAACCTTTGGTCGCCTCTTCTACCGTCAGACCCGTGAGCGTCGGCATGGCGTTGTCGAAGTAGAAAGGTCCGTACGTTTCCGTCGTCACCTTGCCGTACACGCTCTCCGTATATACGTGCAAATAATAAGTCCCCGACAAGCCTTTTGCCTCAATCGAAACTCTCTGTTGGGAGGAAGTCAAGGTCATCTTTTTTTCGTAATCGGCGGGTGCGTCGCTCTCGACCGTCCAGGAGTACAGTAATTCCGCTCCGCTCGTCACTTTAGAGACGTTCAAAGGCACAGTAGCGTTCCGTTGCGGATTGGACGAAGGAACGTAAGTCCCGTCAAAATCGACTCTCGGGATCCGCGTATCCAGCGAGCAGGAATTGTCCCACTCGGTATCTTTCGGAATTTCCGGCAAGCCCAAGACGTTGTTCTTTTTGGAAGCGTTGTAGGCGTAGTCGCAGATGGAGCCGTAGTTTTTGATGTTTCCGAGAGATATCCCGGTGACGTTGATCTCTCCCGTGAACGTGGACGGGTCGAACTCAAAATACAACGTATCCGTACCCGCGCCGCCCGCATACGTGAACGTGACGGACTGGGACGTACCCGTGATATCCGCATAAACGTAGGGCTCTGCGCCCGAGATGTACACAGGCTCGCTAAAGCGCACGGAAAGGCGTAGTTTTTCACCTACGATGATCGTTTTGTGGTCGATATGCCAACTTTGGATGGTCGGCGCTTTGGTGTCCACAAGCAAGCTGTAGCCGAGGGCGTCGTTGATGTTTCTGCCCGGCAAAGCATAGTAAGTGTAAGATCCGTATTGGGAATGCACGACGTACGTGTATTCGTCTTCATGAACGTTGAGCGTAAACGTTCCGTTTTGCGTAGCCGGCACGTAGAAGTATTGTCCCGAAACGGCGTTCCCGCGGTTTTCCGTCAGTTTAACGGAAGTTGCTTTGTCGTAGGTCTCGCTCGTCGCCTTCGGTTGATCGTCGTCGTCTTCGCCCTCGTTTTTGTAGCTGCTCCCGAATAAAACGTTCGCGTGCTCCAACAAAGCGTTCAGATAAACGCGGAAGAGTTGTTTACCGGTGGACTTTTCCGTGAGTGTGATCCGCAATGCCGAACTGTTGCTGCTATCGTCCGCCGAGATCGACATTCCGCCCGACACGTACAGGTCGGCAAGCCCCGAATTGACGTACGTAGAGAGCCACGAGGAATTGATCGAAAAATCGTTGCTGAAATCGTATGAGCCGACGCTCGACATTTCGTTCTTGGATTCCATCGCGACGTTGGGTAATCCGTGCTTAGCGCCCTCAAGATAGTCCGCGAAGACCAAAATACCGTTTTTTTCTATGATATTCAATTCTTGCACACCGGGACAAGCGCATTCCATAAAGGATTTGCCCTTTTCGGCGTTCCCTTCCACCGATTCGATGAAGAGATCGAAGGTGCGGTTGGCGTATTCGTAGGTCTTGCTGTTGTACGTTACTATACCGGACGGATGCGTCTGGATCGTCACCATCTTCTCTTTTTCGGACGGCGTGAGCACGACCGTAATATCCGTCTCGTCGTAGTCTCCGAGGGACGCGATGGCGCTACGGTCGCGGGTACGCAGTCTCACGGTCACGTCGCTCTCGAGTTCGTCCGTCGTATAGACGTAAACGACGATACGATTGGAATCGTCCGCTTGGGCGACGCCTTTGCTGTTCTTTTCCAACGCTCTCAAATTGATCGCCGCAGGCACTACGGCGCGTTTGGCGATACGATTGTAGGTCACCGCCACGTCGGGATACAGCGTATAGTAAATACGCACGGACCAACGCTCGGTGGAGTCGACGTTGACGTACAAATATTTTTTGCCTTCTACCGTGCGCTCTATTTCATTGTAGACTACGTTACCCGTAAAGACGTAGGAATAGATCGTCGTGGAGTCGAGTATGAAAGTCAACTTATCATCGCTTGTGATATAGTAGGTATCGGCGCGGAACAAACTGATATTGCTTGCGTCGAGTTCGGTAAATGCGTCGTCCGTTCTCGTCACCCACGTCACGGTCTCGGCGGGATTGACTCTCGTAAGAGCGCCGATCGTGTGCGTTTTGCCGGAGTCGGGATCGGTCGAAGGAGAAAGCGTATAGCCGTATTTGTCGATGACGGTAAACTCGTATTGTCCGGCGTCCGTATAGACCAATGCGTAGCACTCTTTGCCGTTTCGATCGGTGGTAACGATCGCTTCCGACGCAAAATCTATCTCTTGGCTCGCCATGCCCGGACGAGTCACGAACACTTTTTCGATTTCCGCAGGGGTGCGGTCGGGTATCATAAAGGTGATATTGTCGTTTTCAACGATCTCGATGGTGGAAGTGAGTCCGGTCTCCGCTCTCGAAACGGTCATGCTAAAATGATTGCCGGCGCGATCGTACACTTCGATAACGTAGACGCCGTACGGCAATTCATACACCACGCCCGCAGATTTGAGATCGGTGAGCGAAAGGCTCTGAACGAGCGTCTTGCCGCCGTCCGTCACGTCGAATACCGCAATATAGGAATAGGTATCCGCGTCTTTTTCCAGATCGAGATAACCATTGTAATCGTTCTCGGTCATCGTATCGACGAAATCTTTGTCGTAGAGATAGGAAATGCTGAACGCCGTCGTATAAAGCACGTCGCCGTCGTTATTCTTCGTCCACCACTTTGAAGTCTCCTGATCGGAATCTATCCCCGTATATTGCCCGCGGATCGTCGGAGCCACGACGTCCACGTACACGAAGTAGTCGCGCAAGCCTTTTTCGTCCAGTTCGCGAATGGCGTATACGCCGGAGCTATCCACGACTTGCGATAAATACGAAGCGGTCAAAGGAACATAGTATTCTTTGTACGCGGAAATATCCGTGACGAGATTTCCTCCATTGTATCTCGCTGCGGCGTAGTAAATCTTGGTGGTATTCAGGTAGGAGAACTTATACGACGAGATGAGCGTCACGTCGTCTTCGTCGTTGTATTTATCGTAGTATACCGCCTTGTCGAAAGAGTACGCGAGCGGATCGGTGCCCGAGCCCGTATACGTAAGACCGGTGGACGGAGTTCCGGTGGACGTCGTCGCGGTGTAACTTTGCGGCAAACGAGTCGGGTCTACGTACAGCGCGCCGTTTTCGTTGGACCCGTTTTGGCTCGTCAGGTACACAATGCTGCCCTTTTGCGTGATAATATTGGTCACTTTATCCACAACGGAAGCAAGACTGTCCGATATCCGATCGACGTCCACCGTGGTGTTTACCGCAGAATCGCCGTAATAATAGTACACCCAGTCGCGTTGATTGGTGGAGAAATTCCAGGTGGTCGACTTGTAGCGGATCCACACTTCGCCTATTTGCGGACGACGCGTCTCCGTCCTGTCCGTCGTAATGGTGCCGTTGTTATACGCCTGCGCTTCCGCTTCGCCGAACCGCACGGCGTAAAAATCGCGATATTCCATCATCTTGACGTATTCCACGGCTTTATCCCTGGAAGAGAATAAGAGCGGCTCGCTCGAATCGTTATAGTAGGAGTTGACGCTGCTGCCCATGCCCGTACCGGTACGGGAATAGTATCTGCTCGTGCTGAGAGCAAAAAGTTTGTTCTTGAGATTGACGCCGTAGTTGAAGATGGCGTCGTAGTTTTTCGTCTCGCTCGTTTCATTTCCGTCCGTCACGTAGAATCTTACCGTCTTGCTGAACGTGTCGGTTCCGCCGTAGGTCGCGCGGGTGGAGAACTCATAATAGCCGGACGCGTCGAGAATGAAGGAAACGTACGGGTCCACGTGGCCGTTTTCCACGACCGTATAGTCCGTATCCAATACAAAATGCAAGTCGGTACGAACGTTGTTTTCATAGCGGACCGCACTGTTCATTATATAACTGTCTTCTGCATCGTCCACGTTGCCGGATCTTCCGATAACGATGGTCTTGGCACCCTCGGAAATATCCACCACGTACGCGTTGTCAGCATAGAATAGGATATTTTCGGGAATAAGAGCCCCGTCCACGTCGGTCACAGCCACGTCGCCTATCTTGACGAAAGGCGCAAAAGTAGCGCGCAAATCGAAAGAAGTCTTTTTCTCGGTCGCACGGAGCGCGGAGACGTTGCCCACCAAGTCGGTGCCGACGAGCCCGATATAGTAGTCCCCGTACGCCTTATCGCCCGTCTCGGACAATCCGAGGTGATCTTCGGCACTCAGCGTAAACGTCAGCGTTTTATTCGCAAGATCCACCACGGTATCGAAGCCCTTCCCGTCTTCGGGAACGATCACCGAAGTATCGTCGGTGGTACCATAGAGCAAGAACTTCTTCAATTCCGCCTCTTCGTCTTCGACGTCAAAGCCCACTTCGCGCAAATACAAAACGACGTTTTTGAACCCTGACAATTCCTCGACGTGGGCGGTCACGTTTTTCACGCTCAATTCGTCATCCGGCGTGATCTCCGAAAACTCCGGTGCGTCGTTGTCGATATAGACGGGACCGAAACGGCGGGACTCGCTCGCTTCGTCCGAGTATATCGTCTTTGCATACACGTGTAAATAGTACGTGCCCGAAACGCCCGAAAGGGTCGTCTCAAAATCGCCGTTTTGCGAATACCCTATGTCGAACGGAGTGAATTCGGTATACCTCAGCGCGTCTTCGTACGACGCCAGTTCCGACGCCTTTTCTATATGTATAAACTCATAGGTCTTGGCAAGATTGAAATTGCGCGGAACGAAATACGCCTTGTCGACGACGACATCCGCGTCGTGCGTACGCACGAAAGAGTCGCCCGATATCTCATAGTAGGTATCCAGATCGCTGACAACCGGCGTCGCCACTTTGGCATAGTTGAGATCGGGAGATTGCGACCAAAGATAATACGTGCCTTGAAGTAGCGTCGTGTTCCTCGTCGTGACGGTCGTTTGATAGCTGCCAACGTATTCGTTCGACATAGACGCGCTCTGCTCTATAACGGGCGAGCGGTTGTCGAAACTTATTTTGAGGTCGGAACGAAGTTGTCTCGGGGACATCTTTGCGCTTTCCAACGCTTGCAGCGTGGTGTAATTGGCGCAATAGTTGTTTTTGTCGTTTTGATTTCTGCCGTAGTCTCTGATCTTGTTGAAGTTGTCGAAACCGGCGATCTCGATGTTGTTGATCGTACCGATAAGTGGCGCGTCGTACGCGTCTTTGGCACCCGACGGGTCAAATTCGAAAATCAGCGTGTCGGAGGCTACGCCGCTACTGCCCGCCGTCGAAACGCAGTCGAACGTCGCGTTGTAGTTGTTGAATCCGCCCGAACCGGTCAGAACCGTGCGGAGTTTCAAAGCGTTCAGTTCCGCTTGCGACGCGTTGACGGGCTCGTTGAATCTTACGGAGATGCGGATCTTGTCCCCTTTTTGGATGGTGTTCTTGTCCACGTACCAGCCCTTGATCGCGGGCGCGGTATCGTCGATCATGATCGTCGAAACGTTCCACCCGAAGGTCTTACGCCAATAGTTACTGCCGTTTTTGAACGTCTCGTACAGCGTACCGGAAGAAACGCGGAAATAGTACGCTCTTATCCTATTGTATTGCTCTCTCTCGTCCTTGAACGAGTCGTCTCCGGAAGCAAAGGACTCGTTTCTGTGGTCCATATCTTCGTAATAGATGCCGGGGCGCAGGTCGTCATCCCAAATACTATGGAACTCACCGTGATAGAGGTGCAGTCCGGACGTGTTGCCGTCGTACAGATCGAGATAACACCAGGACGAAAGGGAAACGCCTTTTTCGTCCAATTTGCACTTCACTCCCATATAGTAGTCGGCAATGCCCAGGTCTTTATAATCGTTTTTGAAACTCGTACCGCTTAAAGGGAAGGCGTACGAAGCGGACAAAGCCTGATTTTCTTTGTCTTCAGAATAGATGTCGAGGTCGCTCGGGCTTTTGTTTATAGCATCCAGATAACCGTTGAGCATCTTGGTGCCGAACGCGTCCTGCGTGGAGTAAACGTGACTTTTCCCATCATAGTCTTTCCCTCTGAGGTAGACACGAACGGATCTCGCTTCTTCGCTGATGGAGAAATTTTCGTCCAGCACGTCGTACAGTTCCACGTCGAAATAAGGCGCTATACCGTCCACGATGAGACGATCCGCCGACAGATCGACTTTGATGGAAATGGAGTCGTAATAATAGAAACCCGTGCTCCAGTTGACGTAGTTACTGCGACGCAACGTAACCATTGTGTCCACCGCCGTGTAGTTCACGCCGGCGACCGCCGTTCCGTTTTTGGTACGCACGCGGACTTTAACGCCGCTCACGTCCTCGTTTTTTACGCCGCAGACGATCATAACGGTCACACTGTTGCCGGAAGTCACGTACTTAGTGAGTATGTGGTCATGCTCGTGAAAACTGATGGCGACTTCGTTTTCTCCGCACCAATCGAGCGAGCCCTGGGGCTTAGCGTATGCCGCACCTTCGCTACTTGTTGCGGCAACGACGACCGCCACGACGGCTATAAGCAGTAAAGCGATGAGCATAACGCCCACTTTACGGATATTTTTCTTATTGATCGCTTCCATTATAGTTTTCCCCCTTTCGGTTCAATGCTCGTGCCGAAGAGATCTTCGATCTTCGCGTCGGGATGACTTTCTTTGTATTGATTCCACATTCTCATGATGTCCTGCGCGGTCTTTTCGTCCGCTTCCGCGCTCTCTTTTTGCGCTTCCGCAGCCGTTTCTTCGTTTGCTTTCGTTTCTTCTACGTATTCGGCGTACTCTTCTTCCTGCGCCTCTTTACTCGTCTCGGTATGCTCGCTTGCGTCCATCCCGCCCGAAGTCGTATCCGAACCTTCCGTGACGTCTGAACCTGTCGTATCGGCTTTCTCTTCCGCCTGTGCCGCCTGCGCCGCTTTCTTTTCCGCTCTTTCCTTGGCGTCTTGTTCGGCGAGGTCATTACGTTTTCTTATATCGTAGAACGCCTCTTTTTCGTCGAACAGTCTGTCGCTGAGTTCTGACGTATCCATTTTGCCGAACTTATAGAACGATACCTTGAAGCTGGGCGAGAAATACGTCATCAAGGGGTAGTTACCGAAGGTAACGACGATGCTGTGCCCGATGTCGCCGGGGTGGTTCAGGCGTTGCAGTTCGCTCGGATAAATAAGGGGGCGGACTTGCAGTTGCGTCGTCATGTTGACATCTGAGGTCTTATTGACGCTGCCCGACGTACTGTTGGTGGCGACGGTGATGTTTCCGCACAGTTCACTGTATTCTTTACAGGTGCCCATATCGTTAGACCCGATGAACATCTTGATACCGCAGTTACCCTTAACGATGTCCGCGACCTTGTCGCCGTAGACGTTATTTAACTGCGCGTAGGACTGAATGATCATATTGAACCAAATTTTACGGCTACGACCGACGGTGATCATCTTGTCGAACTTGTCGATCTTGGGCATATTGGCGAATTCGTCCAGTATGTAATAGACGTTGCGCGGCAAGGACAGATCCTCGTAAGAAGACGCTATCTTGATGAGCGCTTTATAAATAGACAGCATAAAGATCGCCGCCAGATTGTAACGGGTGTCTTTTTCGTCCGGGATCTTCAAAAACAGAGCCGTGGGACGGTCGGCGAGGTTTTCGGGAATGAAGTCGGAAGCGCTCGTCAACGCACAGATACCCGAGTCGTTGAACATCGTGAGTTTTTCGTACACGATGGACATATAGGAGGCTCGCGTGGATTCCGCGGCGTCGCAAACCTGTTTGGACAGCGAAAGTGCTTTGCTTAACGGATTTCTGCCCGCGAAATACCGACGGAGCTCGTAATAATCTTTGTTACTGTTCTGCAATATTTTTGCCAAATTGAAGAAGTTGAACTTCTCTTTTTTCAAGCCGATACGTGGGTCTTCGCTGTCTTCGAGCATGGCAAGTAAGGTCGCGAGCGTAATAGCTCTCGCGCCCTTTTCCCACATGGGGTCTTTTTCGTTTTCCACGGGTACGAGCGCGGACACGAGGTCGTTCAAGTCCTCGTACACCTCGTCGTAAGTACGCTTTTTATACACTTTGATAGCCGTTTTCAGAGCCTTCATATCGGCGTAGGCTTTGCCGTCGAAAACGAACCACTTGGACGCGCTTTCAAGCGCCTCTTCTTGCCCGCCCGCCGCCGGGAATTTGTCTTTTACGTATTTTTCGGTGTGTTGGAACACGTTGTGTTGCGCGTTGGCGTATTCCTGATAGTGATCCCAAATGGAATCCAAAGGATTCCAACGGTACGAAGAATAGGTATCGCGCAGGTCGATGACTTTGACGTCGTACCCTCTCTCTTTCAAAAACCCGCTGTGCAAGGAGAAAAGTTCGCCCTTGGGGTCGGTCATGATCATGGACGATCCCGCGCCCGAAGCCGCCAGAAGTTGGATCATCGGGTTGACGAACGTCGTCGTTTTACCGCTACCGGTAGAACCGATGATGATGGAGTGGCAAGGAGAGTTGAACAGGACATCCATATCCTTTTCGTTTTTCGTCAATTTTGCCATGACGGGCACGCCGTCTTTTTTCACCGTGGCAAGCTGACTGTATTTGTACGGCTTGAAGATCTTTTTCTTTTCGTCGTCTTCCATCCAGCGGGAGTTTTCGAGGTTGGCTTCCGTCTGTTTGAGTTTTCCCTTTCCTCTGATCCCGTTATACCGCAGGAATTTCCACATATCACGGTCGAAGAAACCGAAATATATCGCGCCGAAAACCACGAAAATGCCCGCCTGTATCACATAGAACTTCCAATCCCAGTTCATCATGCGCTCGAACGCGCCCAACCAGTCGTAATTGGCAAAATCGGCCCTGTTGACGATCAAGGAAAACACGACGGTCGCAAGGAAAAACGAAACGAGAAGCGCCACGCCGAACGTGAAAATGACGTCGTGGAGTTTTCCCGTAAACATTTTGTGCGCGAAGATCGTCGCGCCCGCCATCAGCAGGATATAGAAGAAGAACGCTATGGATGTAACGGCATGTATCAAGGTCAAAGTGCCAGACACCGCCAGAATGGGGAGCGCTATCACTGCCGAAAGCACCAACGCCGCGGACGGTACCGATATCATATAAATATATTCTTTTTTCATTACTCGCCTTCTCCTTCGTCCCCGTCGTCGTCCAAGTCGTAGGACGCGTAGTTTTCGTACGTTTCGATGACGTATTGATTGTACAAGTGTACGTCCTCTATGCCCGCCACGTTGATCATGGTATAGAAACCTTTATTTACGGTGCCGATATTGTCGCTGTCGGAGTCTTCGTAAACGACTTCCGTTTCAAATCCGTACACCGAGAACCAATAGACCTCGAATCCCTCTTCGTCGGTAAAAGGGCTGTAAATCAAGAAGTCTCCTTCCGACGCAAACGCCTTGGCTTTTTCCACGGCAACGTATTTTGCCATACCGTTGGCATTCCAACCTACATAATCGTTATTTTCAAACAACACGCACCTGCCGCTGACGTATATGAAGTCGGGCGTCTCGTCCCCATCCACGACGGTGAATTCGGTCGCGGCAAACGCGTCGTTCACGTTATTGATCCAGACCGCCATCGTGCCGTCTTCATCCACAAAGACGAACGCGAGAACGACCTTCTTCGACGTGTCGTTTTTGATCGCGTAAGGCAGAACGAAGGTGCCGTTTGCCGTCCGCACCGCGCCGTCGTAGAGCAAACGATCGGCTATCGAATCAACGCCCGCTCCCGCCTCGTTTTCGGCAAGCGCCTTTGCAAGAGCGTCGGCACATTTTTCAAAGACGTTCGCGTCGGTAAATCCGAAAAGTTTGGCAAGCATCAAACGATATTCCTCCAACGAGTAGTCGTTCCCGGCAAAAGAGATCGCAAACGCCTCGTTCATGCCGATGATCGCGCTACCCGAAAGCATATACTCGTCGACTTTGCCCAAATTGTTGTTGGCGGCGGCAAACAGATCTCTCGCATACCGGAACAGTCTTCTGTATTCGGCATAGTTGTCTCCGCCTACGGTGATCGCCCAATTCGTATTCTCGGCGTCGAGGTCGTACCGAGAGAAAAGATCGGCGTAAAGTGCGCTAAGCGCGTCGAATTTGTCCGCTATTTCGTCCGTAATCGTCCCTACGTCGTTACGATCGACTCTCTTCGTGATCGCGCTCGCGTCTCCGTTTTCTTTCTGCACGGTCATGATCGGATCGTCGTCGCAGTACATAAACATCGCTTCGTAAGGGATCTCTTTTGCAAACAGCATATTTTTGCAATACAACTCATTGCGAAGGGAGAAATCATCATCCGGGAGATGATCGGCGTCATAACTCGTCGCCCAAAGCGCGGCGTCGATATCATTGAGCCAGATGGACAGGCGTCCGTCGGCGTCCAAAATAAGGTATGCAAGAACGGTGGACGGCAGTTCGTTTTCGATCGCGATCGGGAACACGAAGGAACCGTTTTTCGTATGGAAACAGCCGTTTTCCAACGCCTTGTTCGTAACGATACCGGCTCTGTAATCGGCGTACAGATCGACAAGGCGCTCAACATAATCTTTGAACGCATCTATATCCAACCCGTAATCATCGCCCTCGGAGAACCCGAACAGATTGGCGACGAGTTCTATGTAGTCTATTTGCGAAGTAGGTTCATCGCCGAAAAGCATCTTAAAAGGATGATTCAAGCCGATCACGGCGCTCCTTGTCCGATCGCTATCGACGTTATTTGCAAACGCAGGGATCGAATTGTTATACAGCGCTACCGACACGTTGAAGAAAACGGTATAATCATTGATTGTCTTGCTATCCATAAATGCGGCGAACAATTCGCTAAGGGAATCGAACGCGTCTATTACCGATTTCGGTGCAGAGTACAAGGAATGCTCTTTCAGAGCGTCTATATCGTCGAAGACCCAATCGCTACCATAGTTGATCATACAGAACGGATTGCATTCGTCGCTCTCTATCGTCACGTAACCATCGACGTTTCCTACCATCTTTTTGTAATTCGTTTCGGAACATCTTTCGTCCAAATTGTGCAGGTGCGTGTAGTAGTCCGCGTTTACGTCCGTCTTATTACAATTTTCCTTCGCGCCGCCTACCGTAAACACGTATTCGGGGTATTGCTGCAATTTGTCTATCATTTCCACAACGTTTTTGCTCAGGTCCTCGTTCATGATATAGCCGTCATCCTCAAACATCAGACATCTGCCGTAAACGGTGACGGTATATTTATCGCTCGTTTCCCAAGCCGTGTCGCCAAAATCGGTGGCGTTAAAGGCGTTTTTCGCGTCGTTTATCCAAATCGACGCCACTCCGTTCTTGTCGACGAAGAGGAATACGGTCACTTTATTAACCGACGCTTCGCTCTTAATAGCGTACGGCAAAACATAAGTGCCGTTTTCCGCCAGCACTGCGCCGTCGTAGAGGAGCCGTGCGGAGACCGAATCGACGTTTGCGTTCTTCCTGTTGGAAACGAGCGCGTTCGCCAAAGCCGTGGTATACGTCGTAAAGGTATCCAGATCGGTAAATCCGAAGAGTTTTGCGACCATCAAACGATATTGATCCACCGTATAATTGTACCCGCTGCTGTTGATGGCGATGGAGAACGCGCGGTTGATACCGATAATAACGCTCTTACTCAGAACGTATTCGCTTTGCTTACCCATATTGCGGTTGGATTTCGCCATCATTTCGGCAGCATATTCAAAGAACGCTTTGTACGCCGCATAATTTCGGTTGCTGACACCGATCTTCCATTCGTTGACCACATCCTCTCCCGTGACGTAGTTGGAAAGAAAATCTTGGTACAACCTGCTCAGTTCGTCGAACTTTTCGGCGACGTCCGACGTCATCTGCGGGTGATCTTCCCTCGCGTCTCTTCTCGTGATGCCCGTAGCGTCACCGTCCGCTTTGATCACGGTGGCGAAAACGTCGTCGTCGCAGAAAGAATATACGGTAGTATCCGTCTCGATCTTGTATTCGTCCGCGTCGTATCCTTCGCTCGTCTCCGCGCAACTGCCGGGGAGTTCGGTAATAAATCTGTATATTTCGACGTTCCCGTAAATGAGGCGCTCCGTCGAATCGTTTTGTTTTACGAAGATAAAATCTTTGCCGTTGGTGATCGGTTTTTCCACGTTTACGCCGTTTTCGACGACGACTTTGGTCTTTTTGGACAGGCGGAACACCATGCCGTCCTCCGTCATCCACAGTTCCGCCGTCTTACAACGTCCTTCCAGAGGGAAAGGACTGCGCCGTACGTCCGGTCCATCGAAGAAATCGAAAAAGTCTTCCGAGTCGGAAAGCAGCGCGCCGTACCGTTGTACCCCGCCGATCTTTCCGCAGAAAAGGAAGATAAATTCCGAATTAACGTCCGAAAAATACATAACGTACGGGAATATGAACGCAAAATCGCCCTCTGTTCCGATGGCGGCGTAAACCGCGCCTTCACATGCGAGCGGATTGTCGGATACGTGAGCGTCCAAACGGAAATCATCGTCGAAATAGGTCCCGAAGACGCCCTCGACTGCCTCCAAGAAGTCGGCTTTGCTCGCAAACCCGAAGAGGGTAGCCAATTTTTCTTGATACTCCGACAACGTTTTCCCTGCGTAATTCGATATCAAAGAGCCGCTATCGTCGAGCGATACGTACGCCGCTTTGTCGATATCAAAAGAATAGGTGGGGTCGTCTTCGAGCGGTCCGCCCGAAGCCGTTTCCGCAGCCGTTAATAATTTTTGGAACTGTTCGGAACCGGTAAATGCAGCATAACTTGCCGCGAGATTCTTATAGTCGTTCAGTTTCGCTTCGGGTATATAGCGGTCGTTTATCGCGTCGGCCAGGAGCGCATCGATATCGACCGTGTCGTTTTCAAGGTCGTACGCCAAAAGGACGTTGCAGTCGCAGTACTCAAGAGTGACGTCGCCGAATATGACGCTCTTTCTTTGTTCGGTATCTACGCAGGAACCCGTATAGTAATCCATAAAGACGCCCGTCGTATTTCCCGTCTCCGGATTGACCCAAAGATCGTCGAAAACCAACTGTTCCCAAGTTGAAATATCGTCGTTGTCGATCGTGTCGACGCGTATGACCGTTTTGACCGTGGGTTTATCGTCGGAATAGTTTTTACCGCCGTCGAACGTAACTTTGACCACGTAATAACCGTCCTCGGTGATCTCTCTGATATATGGTCCCTCTTCCATTTCATTCGCAAGGTCGGCTTGCCAGTCGTTCGTCTTCTTGTACTCGACCGTCATGGCAAATCCTACCGGCACGTTGCTCGGACGATACTCGTTGGCGACGAGATAAGGGTCGTAATCGGAATCTTCGTCGTATTCGTTATTCTTGTCCCGTACGAGCGAAATAAAGCGCCGACGCTCGAATACGATCTGGTCCATTTGCGCAACCGCGGGATCGATGATAAGAGTCGCCGTCATAGATTTGGGATCGTTGTAGTTGACGTTATGGCTGGTAAAGGTCGCCGTGGCTTCGTACGTGCCGGCGTCCGTACCCTCGTTGCCTTCGTAAGATACGGAGATTCCGGTGGGCAACTGCCCTTGGACCTCAATCTTCTTTTCCGTGCCGTCGTAGGTCACTTTCGTGCCGTTGAAGTGAACGGCGGACATATCGTAATCTGCTTTTTCGATGACAAGTTTTGCTTTCATCGGGTCGATCGCCGCATAGTTTACCGTGTCGTCCACGGAAAAGACCGCCGTCGCCTCGTACGTGCCCGCGTCCACGTGTTCATTATTTCTATACGTGACGTTGACGCCGCGCGGCAGAGTCCCTTCCACCACGACGGATTGTTGCGTGCGGTCGTATACGACCGTTTTATCCTCAAAAGTCAGTCCTGACACGTCGATGGTCGCCTGGCGAATAGTCAATACCGCCTGTTTCGGTTCCACTTCGTTATAGTTGACGGAGTCGCCGGAAAATTTTGCTTCCACGGTATATCTACCCGCGTTCGTTGCGGAGTTACCTTTCTCTTCTCGTCCGCCTTCCCTGGTTATGGTATAGTCGACGTACAGTCCCGTCGGCATCGTGCCGGCCATTTCCAAAATGTGGGCGGTCCCGTCGTACTCTATCGACCGGTCTTCAAAAGTAACCTCGGACAAATCGTAGTCCGCCTTTCTTATCGTGACCTTTGCGGTCATTTCTTTCATTTCGTAAGCGTCTTTACGCAAAATAGCGGTCGCTTGATACTCGCCCGCGGTACGGAAACGGTTGGTCGTCGGATAGGTCACGGTGGTGCCTTCGGGTACGTTTTTGACTTCTACGGTATAAAATTCGCCGTTATAGACCACGTCGAGGTCGTTGAACTCCGCGCCCGCAAAGACGTTCCTGCGGACGTTGACCTTTATCGTCGTCGTCGTTCTCAAAAACGTCACGTCGATATCGTGTTCTCCTTCCAAAAAGAATTTCAACCGATCTTTCGGGGCGATCATATCTTCTGTCAATACGGACTCTTCCGTCCTTCCGGAGCCGTACGTCGCAGTCACGGTATAATCCGCGTATTTAAATTCTCCTATCCTGACGTTGATGGCATCGGGCGTCACGGTGATCTCTTTCACGTCGTCCACGTTACACGCGACGAACGTAACGCAGGAAAATACCGCCACCAACATAATCATCAAACAAAGAAATACTCTTTTCCCGTTCAGTTTCATATTCCTCATTCTCCATTCTCCATCAGGATCTGAATTTTCGGGGTCCGGTCAGGTCCGACCACGTTGCGTAATTCGCCATATAGACTCCTTGATACGCATTGATCGCCCTGACGTCTCCCTTCAAATAATCGTAGTAATCGCACCCGAATTTTTGCGGATTGATCGCGTACGCATTATGCGATTTTATAATGATATCTCCGCCGCCCAAAGACGACAACGTCTTGGACAGCACCGAATAAGCCTGAGACAGCGATTGATCTCCGCTCGCAGCGCCGTCGTCGAACACGTTGACCAAAAGTTCCGCACGCGTACAAGCGGCGCCGTTTTTGTCGATCAGATACGCCAATAGCTCTTTTGCTTTCGCGCGGGCGAAATGGACGGGCGAGCCGTTGCAGTAAAACTCGAAGTTGCCGAAAGTTTGGGCATAGAACTTTTGTCCGTTGCCTTTGTCTTCCGTCGGATAGATCAGATTGTCGAACTGCTCCCGCAGTTGGTCTTCGTCGATCGGTTTCAACAAATATCCGCTCGCATGCAAACGGATGGCGTCCATCATATATTCCGAATAGCCCGTCACGAAAACGATGTTCGTGTGGGGATAAATAACCTTAACGCGGTGCGCGAATTGGATCCCCGTCATATCGAACATCTGAATATCGCTGAAAATGACGTCGGGTTTGACGACGCCGCTCTCCAGCGACTGCAACGCTATCATTGGATCGCGGAACAAATATATTTCCGCGTCCGGCTTGATCTTCTTTATGGTATCCGCTAACGACTTGAGCGCCAACGCTTCGTCGTCTACTGCAATAACGATCATTTCTTCAATTTCCTCGCCAATTCTTCCGCCGTCGGCACCTGTCGCATTGTCATTCCGATATAGTCTTCCGCCGGTTCGTCGAGATCCACACTGATCCGGCTCACCTCGTCTTCTTCCTCTTCTTCCTTGCAGAATCCGTTCCCCGCGGCTAGTCCGCGATAGAATATATCCTTGTTTATTGCCATCTCGGGGATAAGATATCTGCGAGAATGACAGAGTCCCCGTTTGGTCAAGAACTCCTTTTTCAGATAGATATCTCTTTCTCTTTCCGCTCTCTTGCAAGCAAGCGCGCAAATAGCTTCCGCTTCCGATTTACTGAGATCTTGCAAATCGTGACTCTTGAGATACTTCTCTCTGTCTTTCAGTTCGTCCACCTCGAACATCTCGGGAACGCGGGAATAATCGCGTCTATCCAGTTGCTCGGAGCGTTGACGATAATAGTATTCGCTGATATCTCCCGTGCGGAACGCGTCCCGTAACGCGCTGTTTCTGGCGTTGGTCGCCTTTGCAATCACGTTTTCCGCTCTTTCTTTTTTCCGCTTCAGTTCTTCGAGCGTATTCCCCGTAGCGGTTCTCATATTCGTTTCCCACGCACGGATATCTTTCAGCAGTTTAAGCGCGTCCCTATTGAAAATTTCATCTTCCGCGCGAATGGCGTTCCATTTCGGATTCGTATGACTCTTGCGGAGATATTCGCGACAATCGAGATCGGCGGTAGCGAGATCTTGCTCGAATCGCACGTCGTCGAAAGCGTCTTCTTGCCGATCGGCGCCGAGAAGGACTCCGCGGATAAACTCTTTAGGCTGTTTCATCAGCCACTCCGCCTGTCCGTTGGCGTCTTCCCCCGTCATCAAAAGCACTTGCGCCATTTGTCTATGCAACATATTGAGGACTTTCCCGGATAATTCGTCCCGATGAAGTTCTTTCGTTTCTTCGGCGTCTTCCGTCGTGGAAATCTCGTCGAGATCGAGGACGCATTCTTTGATCTTCCCGATATGATTGTTGACGCGGACGTTATTGCGGACGATCACTTCCAACTCGTCAAAAGGCGCGTCTTCGTCCTCCTCGTGCGATAAAAACAGAGCGTCTTTTTGTTGCGGATTCAGTAACAACGTAAGCTCCAGGTCGAACAACGCTTTGGTGACGAGATGGCGGATGGTATCCCTTCTCAATTTCTCGGTAAAAGGCGCGTCGCTCGCAGCGGAAAGCAATTGGCTCGTGCCAACTTCTTCCCGGATCTTTTGATACAGATCTTTCAATGCGCCCATCTATCGCCTCTCCCACATTTAATCGTTGATAGACCCATTGTAGCACCCGAAGTATTACAAATTTATTACAAATAAAGAGCCGCCCGAGGAAAGGGCGGCGTTTAAATCATTTCAATGGGAAGCGGATCGATGCGACCGTTCCTTTGCCGGGTTCGCTGGAGATGAGAAGCTCTCCCCCGACCATCGTCCTCAGCCTGTCCCTCACGTTGTCGATGCCGATGTGCGTCGAATCCATCTGCTTGTTGACGTCGAACCCCACGCCGTCGTCCTCGACGGAAATGATTACGTCATCTCCTTCCCGTTTGGTTGAGATACGCACCGTTCCGCCCTCTCTTCGGACGGAAACGCCGTGTTTTACAGCGTTTTCCGCCAATATCTGCACGCACATTGCCGGAAGATCGAATTCCGTCTCCCGAATGTCATATTCCACCTGCAAACTCTTCCCGAAACGGATCTTTTCCAACCGGAAATAGATCTGCACGTTTTCCAATTCTTTTTTGAACGGAATAAGCGTGGTATTGTCGTTGACGTTGATTAAGGACGATCGGAGATATTTGGCAAAATCGCCGATAGCCTTTTTTGTCTCTTCCGGATTGCCCGGGAGCGTCTGTATCGCCGTCAAGGCATTGTAGATGAAATGGGGAGACACCTGCCGCTGCAAAAGTTTTACCTTTTGATTCAACAACTGTTCGTCCCGTTTTGCCAACTGCTCCCGCATCTGTATTTGCTCACCGAACAGCAAAAATATGATGCTGAGTGCGATCATAATGTCGTAAAACGCGATCTGCGGAAAAACAAACTGCAAGACCGTCGTTACGACAAGGAAAAAGAGGCTGATATAAAACGTCCACTGAACCTGCTTCGACAGCGTTTTTCGATTGAGAAAAAACAGTACCGTATCCACCGCCCACACGAGCCCCTCGACCAAATGAATGATGAAAAAGGCGGAGTTTCTTCGGTAGACATTGTTCTCGTCCACGTAGTACATAAAGTGCGTAAAAACATTAATGACAAGCAAAATCGTCATTGCGCTCATAAGAGCGTAAACGCTTATTTTGTATGCCCTGTACCACTTTTTCGGGCTCCCAAACAGACTCAAAATAAAACCGTTAACGCCGGCAACCAGCCAAAGACCCGCGGCGATTTTGATAGACTTGAATAAGAAAACAAGTATTTTTATGCTCTCGCCTTCTCTTCCCTTAAAGACAAAATACAGTCCGTTGATAAGCGAGGACAATCCCAATAGAAGCATCAGGATGACGAAGCGGATCATATCCTTCTTTTCTTTCTTCGACAATGCGATCGTACCGATGATCGTCGCGAATACCAATAGTACCGCTACGAATTCGATCGCTATGTTTATTGCTGTAAACGCATCCATATCTATACTCTCCTTGCCGCCCTTGCCGCCTTGTCTTTTGACGCCGTTCGCTTGATATACCGTGAATAGTATAACATAATATGGAAAACAAAAGTCAAGATATTCTATTTTTTTTCGAGATTACAGTGCGTTGAAAGCCTATCCGCGAATTATTATTTCACATTTTTGCGTCTTTTTCGTATTTTGCCTATTGATAGAACTCTATTGTGAAAAGACGCGAATATTATTCTTCGGACTTGATCCAGATCTTGCCGTAGGTGCCGGAAAGGAGAGACGCGGTACGTTCGGGGGAGGTGAAGTCGGAGGCGGAATAGGTATTGCCGGTCGGGTCGCCGACGACGCCCTCCGCGTAGTCGTATTCGATCCAGGTCGAAGAGCCGGCGATGGTGACGTAGGTGACGTTGTTCCCGCCGGTGGGCGCGGTGAACGCGCTCGGGACGAGGGTGGTGACTCCCTCGCCGATAGTGACCGACGTGAGCGCGACGTCCTCGAAGGAGTCGGCGTAGATACTGCCGCCGTTGATCGTGACGATCTCAAGAGAGCCGGGAATGTAGTAGGGACCGTATGAAGAATTGACTGCGACGGAATCGCCGAACTCTTCGGCGCTGAAAACATAACCGAAGGCGCTCGCCTCGCTCCCCGCGGTCGCGGTCGAGGACCCGCCGACGAAGGGCAACGTGATCGAAGTCAATCCGCTACACTCGCCAAACGCGCCCATACCGATCTCTGTGACGGTATCCGGAATGGTGAGCGTCGTCAAAGACGTGCAACCATGGAAGGCTTCGGCTCCTATTGAGGTCACCGACGAGGGGACGGTGAAGGAAGACAACGACATACAGGAGGAGAAGCAACTGTTCGGGATCTCTGAAACGGGTCCGTTGATCGTGACAGAAGTGACGTCGGCAGCGCCGTTAAAGGCGCCCTCTTCCAACGTCGTCACGTTCTGCCCGAGGATGACGGAGGCGTACTGCGCTCCCTCGAAGGCTCCGCTCCCGACGGTGGCGATCGCCTTGCCTAAGAAGGTATCGGGCACGGTGACGGACGACAGTTCGGTCCCGGAAGTGCCAATCCCGGAATCTCCCGACTGGGAATCCTGTAAGACGGTCCCGGCGACGGTGAAGGTCTGCGTCTCTACGGAATAACTATATTGGAAATTCTCATCATGATAGCCCTCCGGGAAGGCGACGATCTCGGTCTCCTCGCCGTGGACGTCCACCAGATAGGTCGCGCCGTTCTCGCCGACGGTGAAGGACTTCACTTCATGTTCGACAGTGACTTCTTCCCCGCACGACTCACAGGTATAGGTGACCGAACAGGTAGCCTCCCCCGTCGTATAGTCGGTGATGGTGACCGCGGTGGGAGCAGATTCTCCCGTATGTCCGGTCGCGGGGATCGTAACTGTCTTGGTATCGGTATAGGTATCTTCCTCGAACGTCACCGTTGCGGTATAGAGTATCTCGCCGTCGGTCTCGCAATCGGCAGGAGTGGTCTCGTCGGTCACGGTAGCGTTTTGGACTTCGGTATGCGTTTGGTCATTGGCGCACACAAAGGTCGCCGTAGCAGTGTAGCCACCCGTTTCTCCCTCCGTCCAGATAAAGGTCGGCTGTCCGTAGTCGTGTCCGGTCGCGGGGATCGTAATAGCCTTGGTGTCGGTATAGGTCTCTTCCTCGAACGTCACCGTTGCGGTATAAAGGACTTCACCCGCTGTTTCGCAATCGGCAGGAGTGGTCGTCTCGGTCACGATGGCGTTGAGGACTTCGGTATGCGTTTGGTCATTGGCGCACACAAAGGTCGCCGTAGCGGTAAAGCCGCCCGCTTCTCCCTCCGTCCAGGCAAAATTCGGCTGTCCGTAGTCGTGTCCGGTCGCGGGGATCGTAACTGTCTTGGTATCGGTGTAGGTATCTCCCTCGAACGTCACCGTTGCGGTATAGAGGATCTCGCCGTCGGTCTCGCAATCGGCAGGGGTAGTCGTTTCGGTCACGATGGCGTTTTGGACTTCGGTATGCGTCGGATCGTATTCGCAAGTGAAGGTCGCAAGAGCGGTATACCCTGCGGTCGCGCCGGTCGTCCACTCGAAGACGGGCGTGCCGTACTTATGCCCGGTCGCCGAGAGATTGACGGTGGTCGCGTCCGAGTACTCTTTGCCCGACATCGCGGCGGTCGCCGTATAGGTTATGCTCCCCTCTCCCTCGCAAGGCGGCTCAATGACCGAAGTCGTAATATCGGCAAGGAGTCTCTCGACGTGCTTTTGATCGCGGGAGCAGGTAAACGTAGCATAGGCAATGTAGTCGCCGTCCTCCTCTTGCGTCCACTCGAAAACAGGCTCGCCATAGTCGTGTCCGAGCGGGGCAAGAACGGATGTCCGACTGTCGGAAAGTTCCGTCCCGTCGGGTGCATTTGCCTTAGCCACATAAGTGATACTGCCCTCCGTCTCGCAATCGGGCTCTATAGAAGAGTCCGTCGTCACAGTCGCCGCAAGATACATCGGCTCTCCGTCTGGGTCGGTAGACGGGACGACGGCGGACGCGGAAGAATAGTCGTCCTCCCAAAGGAAGGAAGCGTTGTTATAGTCGAAAGCGGGCTCTTCCGTTCTTACGCCCACTCTGCGGAAAAAGACGACGCTATTGTCGATCTTGAGTCCGACAAAGACCGTCTTATTGTCTCCGACGTTGAGGTCGAAGGACTTTTTCGTCTCCGCTCCGTCGTATACAAAGAGATTCTCCCCGGATACGTCGGCGACCGTAAGAGTATAGAAGGAGTCCGTCTCGGGAACACCGAGATACAAAACAAGCCGTCCGTCGTCAAATAGCTCCGCCGAAAAATCCACGTCTAAACTTTGGACGGAAGAAGTGAAAAAGCCGGCTCGATACTTCACTTCCGACGACGCCTTGTCCACGACCGAAAAGAAATACTGCGTGTTTTCTTGCAGGTCTTCGAAAGTGACGTAACTCTCACCGGTATAGTCGGTCTCATAGCGGTACCCATCCCCCTCCAACAGAAGGACCAAGGGGGACTCCACATGATCGAAGTCGAGATAAAAGGTCAAGGAATGCAGGGTCGCGCAAAAGAGCGAGACCGATAGGGACAAAGCCGTGGCGACGTAAGCGACCACGACGACTGCCGTCGTCGCTGCGACGGCAGCCACGCCCGCCACCGTCAGCGTGGCGTGCGTGGTAGCGGCGGAGACGGCGGCGTCCCTGCCGAGGACGCTCTTCGCCCTCTTCGCCGCCGTCGTGGTCGCCCCGCGGTCCGCCGGGTCCTTTTCCCCGCCGATGTTCCCGCGTATACGCCTCTCGCCCATCCACTCTTCGTTGTCCGTCGTCGTACTTTCGCGGACAAACGAAAAGGAATCGTTTTTGTATTCGATTTTTTTGTCGTCGTCGCAACGGACCGTCCCCTCGTCAAAAGGACGGCGCTGTATACCGTCCGGATTGGCTACCGAATAGCCGTTGTCGTTATACTCATTATGCCCGGGCACCCTTTACTCCGTAATAATGGCGACTAAAAATCGTTCCTTTCCCCATCGGGGAGATTCTTACCCAATTCTTTTTGCTCGACAACGAACTGTTCGGCGTCCTTTTTCTGCTTTTTCGTCGCGTCTTCGAACGTGGAGGGTTGATTGACGACCACCTGCGGGAAGGGAATGTTGATGCCGTTTTTGTCAAAGAGCAGTTTGAACTGTCTGTTCATATCCCTCTCCACTTGATACCGGGACCCCTCTTCGCACTTGGCGATAAAGCGCATGATCACGGCGGACTCGCCTAATTCCGCTATGCCTTTGTAAATCGGTCCGTCTTTGATTTCGGGAATGTTCTTTTTGACGTCGTCCAGGTTCTTTTTCAGGATCGCCTCCACGCGCTCGATGGATTCTCCGTACTCGATACTCAGATCGCAGACGGCGAGAGAAAGCTGTTCGGTCATGTTGACGACGGTGCGCAGATCGGAGTTGTTGACGATCTTGATATTGCCGCCGGCGTCCTCGATCTTGGTCGTGCGTATGCCGATCTCCTTGACCGTCCCGCGGAAGCCGTCCACGACGATGATATCGCCTACGTCGAACACGTTCTCGAAGACGATGAAGAGTCCGGCGATGATGTCGGCGATGAGCGGCTGAGCACCGAGACCGACGATCAACCCGAGGATCCCGATGCCTGCGAGGATGGCGGTGGTGTCCACGCCGAAACTCTTCAGCACCATAAAGATCAAAATGATGACCGCGGCATACTTAATGAGACTGCATATTATGTCCACGATGGCGCGGCCCTTTTTGAGCGGCTTGCTCCCGAGATACAACAGGCACCGAACGACGTAGCTGACGCTCAAAATGAATATGACGTAGCTGACAAGACGTATGATGGGATTGGGGTCACCCGCCCCGGAAAAGAGGTTCAGACTGCGATAAAACACGCTGTCCGGACGGAACATGAACTTCCCGAAAGCGAACAAAACGTAATAAACGACGCAGATTGCCAGGACGATGACGCTCAATATCGTCTCCGCCGAAAAGGTCGGCTTCTTACCATCCTTGATATAGCGTAACATACTGTCTCCTTGCCGCGCTCAACGTCTCACGGATCGGATCCGTCGAAAACAGCGGACTTATTCTCCTTTAATAATAATAAAAAAGCCTGTTTAGTGTCAAGTATTTTGTCCCATCGGAAGAAATCTTCATACCTTTGTGATCCCGATCAGTCGGCAGGCGAACTCCCCGCACCATTCGCTGCTCAAGTTGATACCGACGTTCATAAGATACTCTCCGGTATGCACGGCGTCCTCGTAGTCGTTCTTGTACAGTGCTTCCGGGTCCAGCCCTTTTAGGCGAAGATAGCGGTATCTGTCCCACTCTTTTTTTCTGTTCATGACCACGGCGAGGCTGACCGATCGGTCCTTATCCACACACTGCATAGCCATCCAATTCGTGTCGTTCGGGGACAAAAGGTGATACAACGTCCCCTCTTCTATGACGGACTTGTGATACTTTTTGTAGACGGAAGCGACGTCGGAAAGCGCCGATTTTTCTTCGTCGGTCAGGCGATTCGGGTTCATCTCATACCCGTATGTCCCGAACAGTGCCAGGATCGCTTTGGTGCGATAGTCCGCTACCGGACTGGCGTTAACGTGTGCCCCGATCGTGGATAACGGGTACCCAATACTCGTATTATAGTTGATTTCCATTCTGACGGCGGGGTCGCTCTCATCGCTCGCCCAGATCTGCGGCGTATAGTAGAGCGTGCCGAGATCGAACCGCCCTCCGCCCGACGCGCAACCTTCGATCAAAGTCTCCGGGTACTCAACGCACAATCTCCCGAGCAGATCGTAGTACCCGAGGATGACCCGATGATAGATCTCCCCCTGCCTGTCGGGCGGGAAATAGGCGGAATAGTGTTCGCCGACAATGCGATTGCAGTCCCACTTGATATAGTCCGGGCGGTACTCGTCCAAGAACAATTTTAACTGCCGATAGATCTCCTCCACGACGTCGGGACGGGAGAAGTCGAGACAGAACTGGTGCCGTATACACGTCCGCTCCTTGGTCCCGCCGCCGGCACCGAGGACGTACTCGGGATGCGCGCGGAAGAGATCGGAGTCGAAGTTGATCATCTCCGGCTCCAGCCATATGCCGAAGGCTATGCCTCTTTTTTTACAATGCTCGACGACCTTGTGGAGGTCCACTTTGTCCTCGTTGACTTTCCAGTCCCCCAGTCCCGCGGCGTCGTTGTTTCTTTTGCCGAACCAACCGTCGTCCAGTACGAACAGTTCGGTCCCGATCCTGACGCCGTCGTCGATGTAGTCGAGGACGGTCTTGGTGTCGTAGTCGAAAAAGCACCCTTCCCAAGAGTTGAACGGGATCCTCTTTTTCAGACGGTCTTTTTCGGACAGAATGCAGTCCTTAATCAAGCGATGGAAGGTGCGACTCATCTCCTCCGTCCCGCGATAGGAAGAGACGACGATCGCCTGCGGGGTGGAAAAACTCTCGCCGGGCTCTATCGTCCAGGTGAAGTCCTCGT
>JAFVAC010000085.1 GCA_017476265.1 Clostridia bacterium | reverse complement strand
GGTATGCATACTGTCAAATTTTGTCGGTGGCGCGATCACCGTTCTCGCCGTGGGAGCGTGCAGGGGAGCGAGCGAAGAGACGTTGAAGATCGCGCTGATGATATGCATCGTCGGGAACGTTATTATCCTTGCCACGTCGGCGTTTTGGCAAAAGGGTTTGTCATTGACGGCGTAAGAAGAACAGTACGTCCGTTACGATACCGATCTGACGAGAAAACAGGCGTACGAAGCGGTCGGGCTGACGGAAAAAGAAATGGAAGTGGCGGATATGCTCGCAGAGGGTTGTTCGCTGAAAGAGATCGCAAAGAAGTCGTTCGTCTCGGAAAACACGGCGAAAACGCATCGGTCGGCGGTGTATAAGAAAATGGGCGTTTCGGGACGGGAAGAGCTTATTGAAAAGGTGGGAAATTTGCGAAAAGAATAAAAATCACCCCCAAATCACCCTTGTTTCGGCAAGGGAAGATATTGCGGGATCCGAATAAAATTTATATAATGAGCTCGAGCGAGAGAAAAAGGATTCAAGCGAGAGTTCTTTTTTATACTCAAAAATCAAAAAGGAAAGGAGTAAAACTATGAAAAAAAGAATTACAATCTTGACGATCGTGGTGGCACTCGCGATAGTCTTCGCAGTTGTTTTTGCGTCTTGCGGCAAAAAGGGCGACGATGACGACGGTGGCGACGCGATCAACATTGCCGGCGATTACGACGCGTCGCTCATAGAGCAAAAACTCAACGCGCTGAAGACGGACGGTATTTTTGTCAAAGTCAAAATTTCGGGCGAGACAAACGGCGAGCGTAGGGATGATGAGTATTATGCCTACGGAGCGAAAGGAGACGTATATTTCTTCCAATACGGCGATACGGAGGACCAACAATATATCGATCTTTCACACGCGGACCGCTTTGAAACGTACGAATGTGAAGAGAGCGAGAGCGGTGCGCTCGAGTGGACGAAGAAAGTCACCCACTATAGCGAGTATATGACGAGAGATACAATGATTCAAACCGCAAAAACGATGGCGTCGGGCGTTTGGTCATGGTTTGGGTATTACAGCACCGCGGCAGGCGAAGGCACGAAGACAAGCGTGACTTTCCTCGACAGATCTTGCGACAAATACGTTATAAGCCAATCCGCCGCGACCATCGGAGCGGCGGCAAGCGTCGAGTTTGTATATGTCATTGACAAAGAAACGGGCGTTTGTCTCAAATTCAGCGTCTCGGGCAGCGCAACGTCCGCAGACGGCAGAGAGGCGGGATCTTTCGGTATGGAAGCCACAGAGTTCAACACGCGTTGGACGCCGACTCTCCCAATTTTCGTACGCACCTATATTGACGGCGAAATCTCCGATGGAAATACGGAACCCGGTGGGAACACAGAACCCGGAGGAAATACGGAACCCGGTGGGAACACGGAACCCGGTGGGAACACGGAACCCGGTGGGAACACGGAACCCGGCGGAAATACGGAACCCGGTGGGAACACAGAACCCGGCGGAAATACGGAACCCGGTGGGAACACGGAACCCGGTGGGAACACGGAACCCGGTGGGAACACGGAGCCCGGCGATGACACGGGCGCAGGCGGAGAGCCGAGCGAACCGCAAGAAAGAAGCGTGTTCGTCGGGAAGAGATTCAATGCGGTCTCCGCAAGCATTCCCGACAACAGCGCGCTTGAAGCGGAGTTTGACGGGGCATATCTTCAACTCTATGAAGATCTCAATTTTGAGTGCGTAAGCGGATTTGGCGTTATGATCGGGCACTACTCCGCGTACGGCTCAACGTCGGGCAGAGCGGTTTTGAACCCAATGAAAATATATAACGACGGTTTTTATGACTATGAAAGTGCGGAGAGCATGGAAGAACTTGAGATCACCCTCGCAGACGGCGTTTATACGCTCGAATTCGGCTTGGTGATCGACGATGAGTATTATGCGATAGAGATTGAGCTTGAAGAGGCGGGAGCAGTGCAAGCGCACGACAACAACGTTTGTCCGCTCGATCCGAACGGCTACGGCATCGACACTTTGTATCAGGTTTCGCACGCGACGTGGAACGGCGTCTTCCACGGTGAGAGATTGTTTGACGAAATAGGCAACTTCACGGTCAACTATTCGAGCAATCGTCAGATGTTGCCGTTTGAAGGCACTTTCGCATACGACTATTACAAAATCAATGACGACGACCGCATAATCTACGAGCAAAAGACGTTTGAAGCGGACGAGCAAGGACAATATGACTTTATCGCATATTACGCCGACGGCGAAGGCGGTTGGCAAAATATGGGACACGCATATTTTGACCTTGCCGATTGGTGGGACACCTACACGGGCGCGATCCCTGCCGAGTTTTTGAAAGCGAGTTACAACTCCGTTTCACATAACTATTATATCGGTAGGTTCAGCTATACCCCGACAGGGCAATCGCAAATCACGATCACCGATTTCAGAGCGTGGTTTGAAAACAACCTGCTTATGAGAGTTGAATTTACAAGAGACGGAGAGACGTTCGTTTACGTTTTCTCGGATTACGGCGATACGGAGATCGACATTCCGACTACCCAAGGCGGTGAAAGCCAAGGCGGGGAAGATCCGGGCGACGATCCCGGCGTGAACCCGGGCGACGATCCCGATCCCGGCGACGATCCCGGCGTTGAACCGGGTGATGACCCAAATCCCGGCGTGAACCCGGGCGACGATCCCGAGCCCGGCGACGATCCGTCTGCGGACGAGAAGGTATATATCTCCGCAAAATACCCTGCGGAAACGCAAGAAGACTTTGCAATAAGAATGATGACGGAGTTTGTTGACGAAGACGGATTTGAGTTTTCTGTCACAACGAACGACGGCAGCGAAGAGACCGTTTTAACATTCAAACTTATGATCGATGACGAGAAGTTTTTCGTATATGCAAATCAAGACGAAAAAACAAGCATCGCCGAGTTTTTGAAAGAAGATACAGACTATTTCTACATTTATCAATATGACGGCGAAGTGTGGTCGCTCGAGAAGAGGGCATACGAGGACGAATCGAGCGATCAAATGAGTATGATGATGTCTATCATGAACGACATCTTCGGTATGCTTTGGATAAACGACAACTACCGCGATATGGCGTTTGACGGCGTAGAAGAGGACGAAACGCATTTGGACAGAGCGGTGGACGTCTATTATATTGAAAATTCCACCTACAGCCTTTATATCACCGTCGACCAAGAAACGGGCGCAATGTTTGCGTCGGAGATGACGATAGGGGAAGACAATGAGACGGGCACGAGCGTGACGAGTTTCAAAGAATCTGCGGAAATTCCTGCGCACGTGGTCGTGCCTGACGAGCCGGCATGGGACGAGATTGAATATATCTATCAAGGCTATGAAGAAAATATGCACGCATATATACTTGAGCATTATGCAATCGAAGATGACGTAAGAAAGGTTTACCTCTATCATCTTACAGCGGACGGAGATCCGGAGGGAGCTCCTTTCACACTCGCAGAAGTTCAAGCAAACGCTTCATTTGGTTGTACAGATATGAGCGGGCAAGGCTTTGCTTGGTCGTATGATAGCGAAGAGGATATAATCATAGCCACCAAAGACGGCGAGCCATTCTTTGGTGTGTACATCGATGGATATGACTCACAAAACGGCATCGGCACCCTTGGCGACCACTTTAATTTTGCGCTTGACGAGCCTGCATGGGACGAGATCGAATATATTGAAATCTATGACGGTTATGAAGGCGGAAAGTATCATTATACTCTCAATTATTATACGTTTGACGGTGACGACAGAGTCATTTATGGCTATTATGCCGCGCTCGATGAAGAACTTGATGAACCGCTTACGCTTGCCTACGTCCAAGACGAAAACAATGGTTTTGCCGTTGAAAATTTCACGGAGCAATATGGTGAGTCTTGGTGTTATGATGAAAATGAGTTCAGAGTGTTGTATCTGTATGATGGCTTGGCAAGCATGTATATGTCAATTCTTGAATATGACGAAGAGCAAGGAGTCGGCATTCTTGACAACTGGGCAAATTTTGACTGTTCCGGCAAGGAGTTCTTTATGCAATCTTATGATTCGTCAGAACAAATCTTGTTCATCGAGTACTATGCGATTGACGGCGATGACCACATTGTCATTCAATACCTCAAAGAAGGCGTAACGGAAGAGCCTGAGAGATTGACGCTTGCAGAAGTTCAATCCGACGAAGGTTTCGTTGAAAGCAATTTGACGGAAGTTAGCGGTGCAAGCTGGAGTTATGACCCGAACGGCAACCCGATAATAACCGTGATTTATGATGAAAACGAACCGGGCGATACCACCGGATATTATAGCATTTGGGGCTATGATATCGAGAACGACATAGTCGTTGTGGGTGACGGGCTTTGATTTTTGAGGCGAACGTCAAAATCGCAACACACGGCACAAAACGTAAAACAGCCTCGCATTGCGGGGTTGTTTTTTGCCTAAAAGGACGAAAAAAAGGAGAAAAAGAAAGGCGTTTTCCGAAAAAAGGGAAGCGTTCTTTTTTTGGGCGTAAGAAAAGGGAAGAGAAAGGTTTGTTTTTACCGAAAAAAGCAAGGTGTAGGTTTACAATACATTTGATACACATTTGAAATTGCTCGTAAAAGAGCGGAGAAAGAGGGTCCTCGGCACCCCTCCCCCCCCCGGGGGAGGGGCAAAATTGCAAAAAAAGATAGGTGAAAGCGCTGTTCCATTAGGGATTTTATCTATGTAACGCTTTCGCTTTTTATAAAATCAGACGGTACAATATACACGGCAAGAGGGATCTTGCAAGCAACGACAAATATTATTTGAGCGACCATACTTTCCGTTACGCCGAACTCGGCACAAAAAATCTCGACTACGGCAGGGTGCTCGAAAATATCGTTGCCATTGAACTTTTAAGACGCGGATATGAAGTTTACGTTGGAGTTCTTTACAAAAAAGAAATTGACTTTGTAGCTATTAAACGGAACGAAAAAATCTATATTCAGGTGGACGACAATATCATCGATCCGAACACGTTTGAACGGGAAGTATCGCCTTTGTTTGCTATCAAAGACGCTTATCCTAAAATGATCATTACGAGGATCCGTCACGATGAGTACCAGTATGAAGGCATAAAGATTATTGATATTGCCGACTGGCTGAAATAACGTTACTTTCCATTTTTAATATTGTTTTATTTTTGGGAAGTTGAAAAGCAATACGTGAATTCCCAAAGTAAAAATTGTCACACTTTTGTCACATTTCACTTGCTATACTGTATGGTGAAATTATAGTGGATCGGTATCGCCAAATCGTCGAAAGGTCGGACGGAAAGATTTTAAATCTTTATTGACGGCAGAGAAAGCGAACGGTTACCTTCCGCATAAAAGCATTGGGACGAAAGTCCGAAAATTAAAGAACGAAAACAGCAGAAACAAAAAAAGGAGATTTGCTTATGTATCGGATAGGAAAGAAAGTATCCATAGGCGTTTTGTGCGCGCTGTTCGCGCTCGTACTGACGCTTGTTGCGGTATTTGCACTTGCGCCCAACACAAGTGCGGCGCATGCCGAGACGGAGTATACCGTCGTGTGGAACCTAAACGTCATCAAGGCGCTTCCGGAAGATTCCAACACAGAGTTAGCGTCGATCGCGGATGCCGCTTCGAGCAGGACTATCACTATGAAATCGGTGAATGGTTATATTTACCATAGTTATAATTATGATTATGACGATCCGGTTTACGAGTATAGCGAGTTACACAATAGCTCCGTGGCGACGGGGTTCACTTTCTCTATCAGCAATCCTTCCGAAACGACCGTAACCTATTTTACCAAGATCGAAATCAAAGGCGGTGGTGCGAACATTAATGATACTCCTACCGGCTCCGGTTGGACAGAAAACGATTCTAACATCACCTGGAATGGCAACGCCTTGACCGTGGATTGTAACGTAGACGGGTATGTCAGTGAATTATCGGAGATCAAATATACGTTCAAAGTCGTCGACGGTTTCGTTACGACCTTAAACACAAACGGCGGCACGATCAACAGCGGCAACGTCATCTTCTATGAGACCGGCGTGGGCGCGACTTTGCCTACCGACGTGACGAAAAACGGTTATGGCTTCAAAGGTTGGTATGATAATGCGGCTTTCGACGGCGAGCCCGTGATCGCGATCGGCACGGAAGCCACGGGCGCCAAAGAGTTTTGGGCAAAATGGCTCCCCACCGTCACCCTCAACACAAACGACGGCGTCATCAACAGCGGCGAAATTACCGAATATATCGAAGGTGTGAGCGCGACTTTGCCCGCCGACGTGACGAAAGAAAATTGCACTTTCGGAGGTTGGTATGACAATGCGACTTTCGACGGCGAGCCCGTGACCGCGATCGGCACGGAAGCCACGGGTGGCAAAACCTACTGGGCAAAGTGGATTTGCTCGGTAACGCTCAATACAAACGGTGGTACGATCAACAGCGGCGACGTTACCGAATATGCCGAAGGCGTGGGTGCGACTTTACCCACCGACGTGACGAAAGAGGATGCTTTCTTTGCGGGTTGGTATGATAATGCGTCTTTCGAAGGCGATCCCGTGACCACTATCGGTACGAATGATAGGGGACCCAAAGAATATTGGGCAAAATATCTCGATCATATCCACGAGTATTCTTCCGCTTGGAGTTATGACGACAGCAAGCACTGGCACGCCTGCACAAGCACGAAAGGCGTATGCGACGCACCCATAATCGACGAAGAGGAACATTCTTTCGACGAAAGTTTGGATACCACCGCTTATTACAAATGCAAATGCGGCTATGAAAACGAAGAAAGTAAAAACACTTTTTACAATGACCTGACGACGGTCGAAATCGATACGAATAAGGGTCAATCCGTATATACGAAACGTAACGTTACCATTACGGTTGATAATAAAGGTGACAATAGCGGTGCATGTGTCAATGCCACTAACACGATGGTGATCGAAATCACGGGGAACGTTGCGATCAGAAAAATAAGATTTGTATCCGGCGTCGGTTCCTGGTACACTAACTTCAGGGAGGGCTTTACCGTCAAACGCGGTTATACTTCGACTACATGTACCGTCAGCTTTAACACCGACAGTCAAGAGATCATCTGCAATTATATTGACAGCAAAAGAGCGGTGGTGAACAATACCAAGGGCTGGACGGCGATCAAAAAAGTGATCATCGAGAGCGAAATACAGGCATCCTCCATCGTTTACAATCTTGCCGGGGGTGAGTTTGACGGTAATTATCAAGATTACTATGTGCACGGTCAAGGTTTTGACGTGCCCACCAACGTGGTTAAGAACGGCTACGTTTTCAGGGGTTGGTACGATAACGAGGAATTGACCGGCGAAACGGTAACACAAATTCCAAGCTGGACGACGGGAGAGAAAAAGCTTTGGGCGAAATGGGATGCGACCATTACGTACAATCAAAACGGCGGCGAGTTCGCCGGAACGTACCCGACCACCTATGCTTTGGGCGTGGGGGAGACTTTGCCTACCGATATCTCCAAAAACGGTTATGCGTTCGGCTGTTGGTGGAATAACGCCGACTTTGAGGGCGCGCCCATCTCCACGATCGGCACGGACGCCACCGAACCGTATATCTTGTGGGCAAAATGGTATCCCATCGGTTACCATATCATCGGCAGTATGACCGATTGGAAGGTCGATGAGAAGTATTTGTTGACTAAAAATACCGCCGTTACCGATATCGACGAGTATTATATCGAACTGCCTATTGTGGCAGGAGCCGAATTCAAAGTGGTTCACGGCAATGCCGTTTATGGTGGAGAGGGCGTAAAAAATACTTGGTATCCCGACGGCACGGATAACAGCTACACCGTCAGCGAGAGCGGCTTCTACCGCGTCTTTTTCCGTCCCGACGGAAACGGTGACTCGGATTGGCACGAAAACGTGCTTTTGGCAAAACGGCTCTTCGCTCAAGTGAACGGGATCAACTACTACACGATCGCAGACGCGTACGCCGTCGTCACTGCGGGCGGCACCATCAAACTCGTGGACGATCTCGATTTGTCGGGTGCGACCGACTGTCTTGACGTGACTAAAAACGTCACGATCGATCTCAACGGATTTATTCTCAATATCACTACGTCGACAGATCCCAAGATCGCGGTAAATGGGGGCGCGGTGATCACCATAGACGATTCGAGCGACGATATAGGCGGCGTCAAGGGCGCTTGCGCCGTGTACTCCGAAAAAGGTTCGTATATCGTTCTCAAGAATTGCCGTTTGTCTTTGGACGCGACCGCTGTCCGCTTCGGTTGGAGAATTAACCACACGGCTACGGGTTACGTCGTCAGAAGTATTGAAGGCGAGCCCGACGCAGACGGATTCGTTACGATCGTACGCCCGGGCACCGATCAGGAGATCGCGGACGACGTGGTCGAATTGATCGACGCCATCGGCACGGTGGAAGCGACCACTACCAGCAAACAAAAAATCAACGACGCGCGCGAGAGATATGACGCCTTGACTACCGAACAAAATGGACTGGTGGCTGAAGCCAAACGCACCACGCTCGAAGAGGCGGAGGCCAAATATATCCAATTGCTTGTCGATACCATCAATGCATTGCCTGCGGTGGGCTCCATCGTGTGCGAAGATAAACCCAAGGTAGAAAACGCGCGTGCATTATACGAGATGCTTACCGATACGGAGAAAACGGCGTTTTCCGCGGAAGCGCTTGCCAAGTTGCAGGCGGCGGAAGTGGACATCGCGGATTGCGAAGCGGCAAAAGCAGCGGAAAACCGCATCGAAGCGTTGCCCTCGACCATTTTGTTCGAGCATAGCGATGACGTGGCGAGAGCAAGAGTCGTCTATGACGCTTTGACCAATTATCAAAAGGGCAAAGTGCCCACCGCAACCTATAACAAATTGCCGGCGGCAGAGGCTGAGATAGCCGAGTGGAATGTGGCGATGATGGTCACCGCCCAAATCGAAGGGTTGCCGGCGGCGGAAGAGATCACGATCGACAACAAGACTCGTATCGAATCCGCTCGCGCCAAGTACGACGCGTTGACCGGAACGGTAAAAGACAAAGTGACGGCGGAGACCGTAAGCAAATTGGAAGCCGCCGAAAATGCGTGGGCAGCCATGAAAGCGGCAAGCGATGTCGCGGATGTCGTGGAAGCCGCAATCGCCGCGATCGGCAAGTTGGAACGCACCGAAGCGTGTCAACAAAAGATCGCCGACGCGCGCGAACAATATAATAATTTGACCGACTTACAAAAATCGTTGGTCGATAACTATTCTACACTCGTATACGCCGAAAACAAATATGCGGCATACGTTGCGGCGGCAGACGCCGTTATCGGTAAGATCAACGCGATCGGCACGGTGGAAAACACCGAAGAAAGCAAAGAAAAGATCGACGACGCAAGAGCCGCATTCAACGCTCTTCTCACCGAAGAGAAGGAGTTCGTCACCAACTATGACGTTCTTGCGGCAGCCGAAAGCGCATACGCCGCTTTTACGCCGATTGAAAACGTGGCGGAGATCGGCGAAACGAAATATACGACCGTTCTTGAAGCGCTTACTACGGCGAAAAAAGGCGAAACCGTCAAACTTTTGACGGATATCGACCTTTCCGATAAAGAAAAGGCGTATATCACGCTCCGCAGAGATATCACCATCGACTTGAACGGTCACGAATTGAACGTTACGTCCGCTTCCCTTACCTATATCATATGGGCGAGCGACGGAGCGGTTATTACCATTGATAACAGCGTGCCCGAGCAAGGCGGTATCAAAGGACTTTTAGGCGCGGATTATTTAAGCGGCGCGAAAATCGTTTTAATCAACTGCCGTTTGACCGTTTCCGTGGTGGAATTCAGCGAGTACGACGCGTTCCTTTCCATTGGGGATGATTGCGTCATGAAGGATCTCAACAGCGGCAAAATGTCCGTTGTCGGATACGCTTCCGTCGTTCGCCCCATCGGAGACCAAGACCTTGCGGACGATGTGATCGATTTGATCAAAGCCATCAAGGAGATAGAGCTTACCGAAGAATCCAACGCTCCTATCAGAGCGGCGCGCGAAGGATACGACGCGTTGACGGATGGACAAAAAGCCCTTGTCGAAAACTTTTCCGTCCTTACGTCTGCCGAAAGCGCATACGCCGCTTTGGCTACCGCTAAGTTCGAAGCGTTGCCGGCGGCCGATGCGATCACCATCGCCGACAAATCGAACGTCGAGACGGCGAGAGCGATTTACGACTCGTTGACCGACGCGGAAAAGGCATACGTTCCCGCCGAGACGGTCACAAAGCTCACTGACGCGGAAGCGGCGCTCGCCGTCATTTTGGAGGATTATATTCTTGCGGGGGATGATTGCATACACAGAAGCGTACAAATCACCGATGTATACGTATCAAGCTCGCAACTGACGCAGAGCTCTTATTCCGATCCGGACATCCAAAACGGTCACGAGGGCATTAAAATCAAATTCAAGAAAAACGGAGCAAGAACACAGTCGGGTACCGCGAGAGTAACCGTGAAAATAATATTGGCGGAGGCGCATGAGGTTGAAATTTGGTGGAAATTTGATTACGAAGCAAAAAAACATAATTGTAGTCTGAAAGTCACGCACGATTCCGAAAATTGGGTATCGGCACCCCTCAACGCAGAATGGAAGGTGGATCGCGTTTACCTCGAAGCGGGAACCTACACATTTCAATATGAATGCAAGGTATGGGACAAGAACCCTCTGTCCTCGGAAAACAGGGATCGTTATTTCTACGTCGTCCCCATGTTCTTCCCCTCCTTCGATGACAACTGCATTTGTACGTTGTGCGGTACGGAGTGTTTACACGAGACCGTTTCGGTTGCTTATGACGCCGAGAAAAACGATTACCACTTCGTCTGCAAGGATAATTGCTTCAAAACGATCGATCTGAACGCGATTTCTTTTGACCAAGAGACCTCTTTTGAGACGGCGAGAGCGGCATATGACGCTTTGACGGATGAACAAAAAGCCATGTTCCGTCCTTCAGACCTCTTCAAACTGGAAGCGCACGAAATGAAAGTCGCGGAGATCGAAGCGGAGCAAAACGCTGTGAACGACGAAAAAACCGCGTTTAAAGTTACCGAACTTATCAACGGACTGCCCGAAGCGAGCGCCGTTACGTTGAAAGACACTGTCGCCGTACAAGCGGCAAGAGCGGCATACGACGCGTTGACGGCAAAACAAAAAGCATATGTTACCGCCGCAACGCTCGCTCGTTTGACCGACGTGGAAGAAAAGTATACGCAGATTAAGGCGAACGCCGATGCGGAGGAGAAGGACGCCGTTATCGCGCTCATCAATGCGTTGCCCGTCGGAGACGCGATCACGTTTGAAAACAGATCGCTTATCGAGCAAGCCGGCGTGGCGTACAATATGCTGACTTCCGCCCAAAAGGGGCAAATTACCACCGAGACGAAAAACGTTTTGAGCGCAGCAGAATTGAGAGGCGTTATCGTAAGCTGGGAAGACTTCTTCCCCGAAGACGGAACGTACATATTGGTCTCGGCGACCGACGAGAGCAAGGCGATCGTTCGTATTGACGAAGATACCATTAAGATCGGTACGTACGGCGATATGGACGTCAACGATCCCGACGTTGCGACCGCAAACAACAGAGATTTCAAATGGAAAATAGAACGTCGGGGCTCAAACGTCTTCTATACGTTGCTCAATATTTTCCATACCGGCGATAACTACAGATTATTGGATGTTGCCGCTTGGGAAAATCAATTAAGCGACGGCAGCAAGCTGGGATTGGTCTTTACCGAGGCTGATAAGAGTGAATACGAGACCAACGTCTTCCGCTTCTCCAAGCGTAAAGGCGTGGATTTGGAAGATGACGAGTATTATATCCGTGCGGTAAGCACTGACAATAATAGATATAACTTAACGATCACTTTGCGCACCGGCGACAGCGTCAATATCGGCACGTACCGTGCGAAGAACGGCGGTCAAGTCTGGAAATTGGTGAGAGTCAAAGGCGATGAAGATTTCGCGCAAGAAGTGATGGACAAAATCGCGGCGCTTCCTACCTATAACAACGTGGCGCTTGACGACGAAAGCGACGTCGTTGCGGTGCGTGAGGCGTACACGGCTTTGAACGAGTATCAAAAGACTTTGGTCAGCAATCTTGATTATCTCGTTTCCGCAGAACAAAAGATCGTCGATATCAAGGCGGCGAATGCGGTCGACGACAAGATCACCGCTATCGGAACGGTCGAAGATACCGCGGCGAGCAAAGCGAAAGTAGACGAAGTCCGCGAGGCGTACAAAGCTATTACCGACGCGCAAAGACTTCTCGTGACCAAACTCGATACGCTCGTAGCGGCGGAAAAAGCTTGCGCGGACTTTGTAACGGCTGTGATCGAAGCTATTCCCGCGTCTGCGGAAATTACGATAAATAACAAAACCGCTATCAACGCGGCGAGAGCGAAGTATGAAGCGTTGACGCCCGAAGAGAAAACGCACGTCACGCAAGCGACGATTGACAAATTGTCGGCGGCGGAAGTGACGATCACCGTTATTTCCTTGCCGGCAGTCGGCGTATTGACGCTCGAAAACAAAGCGGCAGTCGTAGCGGCAAGAGCGGAATACACGGCTTTGACCGACGGCGCGAAAGAGGTGTTCGGCGTGCTTGAAACGCTCGTTGCGGCGGAAACCGAGATCGCGGACATCGAAGCGGCGAAAGCCGTGACGGACGCTATTACCGCTTTGCCCGATATCGCGAATATCACCGTCGGGGACAGTGACGCCGTAATGGAAGTAGTGACCGCGTACAATGCGCTTTCGCCTTATCAACAAGGCAAAGTGCCCGCGGATAAAGTCAACAAACTCTTCGCGGAAAAAATGTCGATTATAATCCTCGCGTTGCCGGCGTATGACGATATAACGCTCAAACACGAAACCGCCGTCAACGATGCGTACGGTGCGTACTTGGCGTTGACGGACGATCAAAGACAGTTAATGCTTCCCGACGTTACAACGAAGATCACGTCGGAGAAGAAGAAAATCGACGATATGAACGCGGCAAAGGCGGTTACGAACTTGATCGAAGCGATCGGTGAGGTCGAATATACCGACGGAAGCAAAGAAAAGATCGATACCGCGCGTAAACAATATAATGGACTTACCGATGAACAAGAAGCGTTTGTTACCGCCGACACCCTTACGATTTTGACCGACGCGGAAAAAGAGTATGCGGATGCTGCGAACGAAGCGATCTACGCTAAACTCAGCAAAGACATCGACGAGATCACCGACGAAGACAAAGAACACATCGCGGAAGCGAAAGCGACGTACGACGATTTGACCGACGAAGAAAAAGATCTCATTCCGCAAGGCACCAAAGATAGGTTGTTCGCATCGGTAACGACCATTGCCGTGCTTGAAATTCTCGACGCGGACGGGATCGACGAAGATATCACGGACGAAGACGCGAATAAGATCAAAGCGGCGAAAGAGATGTACGACGATTTGACGCCCGAACAACAAGCGTTGATGCCCAAAGACGCGGTAAACAAAGTATTGGCTTCGGC
>JAFVAC010000084.1 GCA_017476265.1 Clostridia bacterium | reverse complement strand
TGTTAAAAAAATCAAATTATTTTTCACCCGTTTTTTGCTTCGGCGGGGCGGGCGGGTGGGCGCCGAAGCATAATTTTGACGGACGATTGTATAATAGGATATGCAAATTTTGTTTGTTGCTCTTCTTTTTGCTTCTTCGGTCGCTATGCTTTTCATCGACCCGTCGGGTCTTTTGTCCGGATTGATCTCCGGCGCGAGCGAAGGCTTGACGTTCGCCTTTCGCATGTTCGGCGTATACGGCGTAAGGTTGAGCGTGATGCGACTCTGGAGCGAGATGAAATTCGACTCCTTTCTCGCACGCATATTGAAAAAAGTACTCCGAAAGGTCTTCCCCGACGAGAGCGAACTCTGCTACAACAATCTCGCCGTAAACCTGTCGGCAAATTTGCTCGGCATGGGCGGCGCGGGGACCCCCGCCGGGATCGAAGCGACGGCGCAGATGACCTCGAAAAAGAATCGCGTGATGCTGATCGCCCTGAACTCTTCTTCCTTGCAGATCCTGCCGACCACCGTGATCGCGATTCGCTCCGGGTATCAGGCGCAGACGGATATCATTCTGCCCTCGCTGATCGCCACCGTCGTCACCACGCTGACGGCGTATCTCTGCGTCAAAGTCTTCGTAAAAAGATGAATTACGTCGTCCCCGTCGTCATCCTATTGACTCTGCTGTTTTCGGTCATAAAAAAAGTACGCGTGTACGACGGTTTTTTGACCGGACTGAAAGAGAGCTTTTCTCTCGTATTGTCTCTTTTGCCGTACTACGCGACGGTCTTTATGCTCCTCGAAGTCTTCCGTCTGAGCGGGCTGAATAAGACGATAAGCGATATTTTGGCGGTCCCATTATCATATATCGGTATCCCAAAAGAGCTATGTGAACTTTTGATCCTGCGCCCATTGTCCGGGTCCGGGAGTATGGTCGCCGCCGAAAAGATCTTCGTCGAATACGGGGTGGACTCTTACGTCGCTCGCTGTGCCGCCGTCGTCATGTCCGCCAACGACACCGTCCTGTATATCTCGGCGGTGTACGTCTCCAAGTGCGCCGACAAAAAAACCGGCGCCGCCATCCCCATATCCATCTTCTCGTCCATGGTGGGTACGATCGTCGCCTGTCTGATCTGTCGCGTGCTGTGACTTAAAGCGAAAGCGAGAGTTTGTAGACGCGATTTCTTCCGACCTTATAGGACTCGCTCGCAAGATTGATCGCGGTCTTTTTATCGACTCCGGAATCTATCTGTTTTTTCAAAAAGTCCGCGATCTCCTCGTCCGTTGCCTCGTGCGACTCCTCTCCGGGAGCGACTACGATGACGTATTCCCCTTTCGGTTCCGGGTCGCGGAGACTGCTTAGCATCCCCTCTGTGACCCGCTCAAAGACCTTGGTCATCTCCTTGACAAAGTAGCAGGGTCTGTCACCCAGGGCGGCATACAGATCGTCCGCCACCCTATTGACGTCGTGCGGTGCGGCGTAGACGAGCAAGGTCGCACCGGTGTCCTTGTGCCTTGCGATAAGTTCTTCCTTGTCCTTCTTTTTTTCGGGCAAAAAGCCGAGGAAAGTAAAGGGTCCTTCCACACCGCACAGGGCGGCGGCAGTCACGACGGCGCTCGGACCGGGTATGACGGTATAGTCGAGCCCGCGCTTCAAAAACTCTTTGACGACGACCGATCCCGGGTCGGAAATACAGGGCATCCCCGCGTCGGATACGAGGGCGACGTCCTTTCCGCTCTCCACGCAATCCGCTAAATACACGCTCCCCTCTTTCTCTTTCTGTTTGTAGTAGCTGACAAGAGGCTTTTTGATCCCGAGGTGATTGAGGAGGGCGAGGGTATGGCGCGTATCCTCGCAAGCGATGACGTCTGCGGATCGGAGGACCTCCACCGCGCGATAGGTCACGTCGGAAAGATTCCCGATCGGGGTGCCTACGATGTATAATTGACTCATATTGCTCCCTATTTGTTGTAGATTTTTTTGGCTTCGGCGGTCATTTCACCGTTTTCTTCATAGACGACGATGGGCTTGGGAATAAGAAGCGCGGGCTTAGCTCCCTTTTTCCCTTCGACGACAAAGGTGTCCACCGCTTTTGACGCCTTTGGCTGGATCAAGTAGAGTTTTTTCGGTTCGATCCCATTTTTGCGCATAGCGCACAGGACGTCGGCGAGTCTTCGCGCGCGGTTGACCATAAAGAACTTGCCACCGAAACGCAAGAGTCTTGCTGCAATAGCGACCGACTCTTCGGTCGAAAGGGACACTTCGGTCTTGCAAATATCCTTTTCGGAATAGACCTCTTTTATTTCCTTGACCTCTTCATACGGCGGATTGGTGACGACGACGTCGAAGTCTGTCCCGAGGACTTTTTCCGCGCCTTGAGCAGGCATATTTTTGACTTCGACGATCTCCGTAAGTTCGTTTTTTTCCACGCTTCGTCTCGCCATATCGGACAGACGCTCTTGCAGTTCGAGCGCGTAGATCTTTTTCGGAGAGAACTTGCTTGCGATCAAGATACTGATGACTCCGCATCCCGCGCCGATCTCCACCACCCGATCGGAATGCTTGATTTCGGCGAGATTGGCTAAAAGGACGCTGTCGGACGTAAAACAATACCCGTCGGCACTCTGTATGACCGATAGTCCCTTGTATTCCAGATCGTCGTAGCGTTCGTTCGGTAAAAGCATATTTTTATTGTATAAAAAAATAAAAAGCTTGTCAAAAATTTTTCTTTCAAAGTGTAGACCCGAAAAGAAAAAAGTAGTATAATGAACTCAATAATACTTTTGGAGGTTTTTATGCCACTCGTAGATAGTAAAGAAATGTTCAGAAAAGCATACGAAGGCGGATATGCCATCGGCGCCTTTAACGTGAACAATATGGAAATCATTCAGGGCGTCGTGGGCGCGGCTATGGAGGAAAAGGCTCCTCTCATCCTGCAGGTGTCCAGCGGCGCGAGAAAATACGCCAGCACCATTTACCTCAAAAAGATGGTCGAAGCCGCCGTTGAAGAGAGCGGTCTCCCCATCTGCTTGCACCTCGACCACGGCGACACCTTTGAGCTGTGCAAGGACTGCGTGGACAATGGATTCACTTCCGTCATGATCGACGCCTCTCATCACTCCTTTGAAGAGAACATCAAGATCACCAAGAGCGTCGTCGAATACGCGCACGACCACGGCGTGGTCGTCGAGGCTGAGCTCGGCCGTCTCGCCGGGATCGAAGACGCCGTCAACGTCTCCGACAAAGACGCTATGTACACCGACCCCAACCAGGTGGAAGAATTCGTCAACCGTACCAACGTAGACTCCCTCGCCATCGCCATCGGCACCAGCCACGGCGCATTCAAGTTCAAGGGAGAGCCGAAGCTACGCTTCGACATCCTCGAGGAAGTCGGAAGACGTCTGCCGCAATTCCCGATCGTCTTGCACGGCGCAAGCTCCGTCCCCCAATACCTCGTCGAACAGATCAACGAGTACGGCGGAAACATGCCCGGCGCTAAGGGCGTGCCCGAAGAGATGCTCAGAAAAGCCGCCACGATGGCTGTCTGCAAGATCAACATCGACTCCGATATCCGTATGGCTGTCACGGCGACCATCCGTAAGTACTTCCAGGATAACCCCTCTCACTTCGATCCGAGACAATACCTCGGGCCGGCGAGAAACGCTGTCAAAGAGATCGTTCGCCACAAGCTGGTTAATGTTCTTGGTTGCAACGGCAAAGCTTAATCGAGGGCATATAGGAAGCGTCTTTACGCGCTGAAATGAAGAAAGAAGAAGAATCAACTAGTTTGGTTCTTCTTTCTTTTTATAAAGCGGATAATAATAAAAATTTCAGCGCTTTTCCGAAACGGTGCAGTCGTGTACGTCAGTACACTTCCATTCCGTTTCGAAAAAAATACACCACCTCTCTGCCCTCTTCGAGCGTCCTGCTTTGCTCATAGTGTAGGAAGCGTCTTTACGCGCGATAATAAAAGAAGGATCAACGATATGGTTGGTCCTTTTTTATGATAGGCTGACGCGTGATATGCGCACGTTAGCGCATCATATGCACTATCGGTGCGTGATATGCACCGCAAGCGGTGCGGATGGATGATAATGCTGAATTACAATACTCCTAATAACTTTCCGCTGAACAAAAAGAAGCATATCACGACGAGGGTTAACGCCTCATAACGCTGTGGTACCCGAAAGAATTAGACTACGCTTGAGACTCGGAGGATTCTGCCGGGACGCCGACGAAGTTTTTGCACCAGATGCCGGAGCGGAAGATGAGGAGACCGATGATGAGTTTGATGATCTCAAGACATTGTATGACGAGGTACATTCTGACTACGTCGAGGTCGGTCAGACGGGAGAGCATAAAGGCGACGGGGACGGGGATGACCCAAGCAAAAAAGCTGTCGAACAGAAAAGTGATAACGGTCCTTCCGCCCGCGCGAATGGTGAAATACGTCGCGTTGACGACCGCCTCCAGCGGGACGAAACAGGCGGCGACAAGCATAACGGCAGTCGCCAACCGTTTGACCTCCTCCGTGGTGTTGTAGACGGAGGGAAAGACGAACGCCAGTCCGACGTAAATCGCGCCAAGCAAAGTGCAGAACAGCGCCGAAAAAACCATCAGTTTCTTTGCCGTGTCTTTGGCTCCGGGCAAGTCTCCCGAACCGAGAATGTTGCCGACGATGATGCCGGTGACAGCCCCCATCGTAACATACCCGGCGGAAAAGAGATTGTTCATCGTGGACTGGATGTTCATCGCGGCGACGGTAGCCAGTCCCCTGACGGAATAGCACTGGGCGATGACGGAGATGCTGATCGACCACAAAACTTCGTTAATGAAGATGGGAAACCCCTTTCTTACAAAGGAAGCGCACTCGGCTTTGGGCACGAACAAGGAGCGCCAAACGCCCTTGAAGTAGGGCAACTTTTTCGACGCGTGACACCAGACGCCCAGTACGATCGCCTCGACGTACCGCGATACGACGGTGGCGATGGCGGCACCCTCCACGCCCATAGCGGGCGCGCCGAGTTTGCCGTAGATCAAAACGTAATTGAGAAGCAGATTGACCGCTACGGCGACCAGTCCCGAAACCATCGGCGGAAGGGTCTTTTGCGCGCTACGGACGGTGCCCGCATACACTTGCGAGAAGACAAACGGTGGGAGCCCGATCACCATGATCGTCAAATAATCGGTACCGTACTCCAACGTCGAAGCGATGTCCCCGGTCGAACCGTTCTCGTGCAAATACAGATTGATGATCGCTTTTCCCAGTCCGCCATAGATCAAGAGACCGACCACAAACAGAACCAGTCCCCAATACATGGAAAAGCGAATGGTGTACTTCATGCCCTTTTCGTTTTTCGAGCCGAAGTACTGCGCGGTGAAGATCCCCACGCCGCTCGTCGCGCCGAAAATGGCGAGGTTAAAGACAAAGAGCAAGATATTTGCGATAGACACGCCCGACATCTGTTCCGTCCCCACGCTCCCGACCATGATATTGTCGAGCAAGGAGACGAAATTGGTGATGGCGTTTTGGATCAAAATGGGGACCGCCACGGAAAAAACCATCTTGAAAAAGGCTTTGTCCCCTAAATATCTCTCAATAAAACCGCGAAAACCGTTTTTTTCCATAGGAAAAAGTATATCACATTCTTTCGCCGATTCAAAGCGTTTTGCCTTCCGTCGGACACTTTTCAACAAGACGATCGTCCCCTTTTCGGCAAACGGACGATCAATAAAAAACTTTTCGCTAAAACGTTAATAAAAACGAACAATAAAAACGAACGATTATGATAAGATGATAGAGGATAAAACATAAGGAGTTTTTGAATAAGGCTATGCAAATCAACATCACGTCGGGAGACTGTCTGAACGCCCTCCTGCAAGAGAAGTACTCGGACGCGGTTTTGTCCCCTTCAACGAAGCGATGTCGGAAGGAAGCTACAGTACCAAACCCTTTTCGCCGGAATTTATCGCAGAACGCTGTTTAACGCACAAGGTCTCGCAAGAGACATACGTCTCCAAAATAAAAACTTTTTTGGACTTTCTTGACGATATCGACGCGTATGATGAGGTCGTCCTGTGGTTTGGAGACGATCCGTTTTGCCTCTCCAACCGCGCTTTCGTCCTCAAGACGCTGGAAGAGCAGCGATATCGTGGCTCGATTTTAGACAATACTGTAGACGAATATACGGGAGAGGTTCTTCGTTCCGAAACAATCCGCTAACAATCGAGTGATTATGATGCAAAAAAAGACCCGAAGAACGGGTCTTTTTTGCTTGAATGATTGTTGAATGACAATTATTCGTCGATTACGACGGTATCGTCGGTGGTCTCTTCACCTTCACCGTCTTCATCACCCGTATTGGCGGCATTGTCAGTGTAGGTAGAGAGATCGGGAGTAGCGACGGAGGCTTTTCCATACACGAAGGTCAAGTTAATCGCTTGGGTACGAGTATTGTCGTCTTCGCCGGTGTAGGACGCAGTATACTCAACGTCGCGGACCAGTCCGCTGACAGAATGAGCGACGAGTTTATAGGAATAACCATTACCGGACGCATTAAAGGTCAAGGTGGTGCCACCGTTCATAACGGTGCCTTTTTCGGAGATGGTGCCGCTCTCTTTGCCCTGAACGCTGCAACTGGCGGTAAAATCTTCGGGAACTTCCTTCAAATCTTCTTCGGACAGACCGAGCAAAGGAATGAGGATCTTCCAAGCATTGTGGCATTGATCGTATGCTGTCTTATCGATGACATCATAAGATTGGGTATCGGTATACACCATAAGATAGCGAGCGCCATCCTTCATCGCAAGCTGATCGGCGCCGGTCAAAGGGCTCTGGGCGCGGACCTTGGTCCCATCGACGGTCTCGCTCAAGACGGTCTCGTCGCCGCTGGTGGCAGTAGCGACATGGTTGGTATCGGCAAAGGTGTCTTCGAAGAATCCGTTGATGAGTGCTATGCTGCCTTCCAAATCGTCGGCGTTCATGTTGGTGGTCTCTTCGACTTGGATCTCGCAGGCGGCGAGAGCGAAGACGGTCGTAAGGCAAGCGACTACCAATACGAGCGCCAAAATGATTTTAGTCTTTTTCATTGTATTATCCTCCTTTTATAAATAAGCTTTTATAAATAAGACTTTTATAAATAAGAACGTTTTCACCATTCCTTAGCGAACCCGTTTACTCGGCACGCAAAAAAATCGAGAAAACCTAATGTGTTTATTGTAATATCGGGTGTCCATCAAATGTCCCACAAAAAGAGAATTCTTTAGAAAAAATTTTTCTCGCTAAAAAAATATGTTCGGTAAAGGAAAAAATAACGATTTTTATGGCTTGACATAAAAAGATTCTTTCATACTGTCCAAATATGCCTCGCTGAAGTCCGCCCACGGGTAAGAACTCATATATTCCCCCCGATAGGCGTTGATATATTCGACGTCTCCGGCAAAAAAGCGGTACATATCGCAATCGATTTTTTCCGGACAGACGCGTAAAGACCCCTTGTTGAACTCAAGAATGTCCTCCACACCGTACTTTTTCAGTCCGTCTTTCAAGGCGCGGATCACGGTATCCAGATACTTTTGTCCCGAACGGTCATAGGGAGCGTCCTCCCATATGGAGGAAAAGATATTCGACCGCGTCACGCCGGCGCCCTGTCTATCGACTAAATAAGCCAAAACCTCCTTCGCCTTGGATCGGGAGAACGTCACCGGACGTCCGTCTACGAGCAGATCGAACTCTCCGAAAGTCCGCGCAAAGACGTGCGCACGGGGAGCGCTTCTTTTCATTCCCTGAAGAGCGTACTCGATCTCCGTCGACAGACGCTCCCTGCCGACCGGCTTCAGGATATAGCCCGAAGCGTGAAAAGCGAAGGCGTCAACCGCATACTGCGCGTATCCGGTCAAAAAGATAATAGACACATTCGGACGTAACTCTTTTATCTTCATCGCCAAAGAAATGCCGTCCATATCCGGCATATCGATATCGAGAATAGCTATATCCACGCTCTCTTTCGCAAGAAACGACAAGGCTCCGGCGCAGTCGGTAAAACCGACTGCTTCGGTAATAACGGGGATGTCTTTTAATAGAGACAACGTAAGACGAAGGACCAAAGCCTCGTCATCGACACAGATCGCTTTCATACTATTCTCCTACCGAATCGGTTTTTTGCGGCGCGGGCAGGATCAGTCTGATCGTCGTCCCCTCGCCGATCACACTCTCGATCTCCATCCTTCCACCGCACATCTTTTCTATTCTCTCGCGGACGTTTTGGATACCGATATGCGCTTTGCCGGAATCCTGAACTTGGTTTATATCGAATCCTTTTCCGTTGTCGGAAATGACGATCATTCGAAAGTCGCCCTCTCTGTAGACCCTGACGGAGACCTTGCCCTTTTGACAGACGCGCACGCCGTGACGAATGGCGTTTTCGACGAGAGGTTGGATCGTCAGGGCGGGGATCGGAAAGTCCTCCTCCTCGACATCATAGGTCACGCTGATATTGGGAAAACGCGTCATCTCGATCTCAGCATAGATCCGGGTATGCTCGAGTTCTTTCCGAAGCGGAATGAGATTGGGACTGGAAAGAAAATCTATATTACTGCGAAGATAGGCGCCGAATTTTTCGGTGATGACAAAGGCTTTTTCCGGGTCGATACGACAGAGCGCCTGTATCGTCGAAAGGGTATTGTACAAAAAGTGCGGCTGGATCTGCGACATCATGATCTGTATGCGCTGTTCCGCCTGAAGAGCCTTCTCATGCTTGCGCACAAACTGAAGATGCAGCCATATATAAAAGAAAACCGTGGAGCTGACAATAGCA
>JAFVAC010000011.1 GCA_017476265.1 Clostridia bacterium | reverse complement strand
GATCAAGACCTTCATTACTGCGCGATAATGATCCCGATCGACCAAAACAAGGAGATCTCTTTGTTGTTCACCGTTGAGCGGCTTATAATGGACCGGACGATGACGTCTGATCTCGACCGTATCATACGGATTATATCGTATTAGCCGGAGCTTGACCGCCTTATCTAACGAGCCATGCAGGATCAAAGCGACTTTACTTCTCGTATTCGACTTTTCGATCTTATTCAACGTCGCTTGTAATAGATCTCCCGACAAAGCCGTCAACGGGACGTTCCCCAATGCGGGCAGTATATATCGCTTGATATTGTTCCGCATATCCTCCGACGTGTTCGCGCGGTTTTTCGGTTCCTTATACAAAGCGTACCACCTCCATAAATAGTCCCCGTACTTCTCTGTCGAAGAAGTATTCGCCTCCACAAGGAGCGCCGTCATACGCTCTAACATTGCCCGCATTGCCGCGATCTCATCTTCAATCATCGTCTTCCTCTATCGTCTTTTTTAGCGTTTTGATAAAGTGCCCATGGGTTGCATCGAGCTCTTCCCACGTTGCCTTTTCCGAGCCGAACGTTTCAACATCACCGAGTCCCACCGCCGATTGCGCCGAGCGACGCTCAAAGTAGCCGCCAAAGCAATCAGTCGAATATCTCCGGGAAAAAGCCAGCTTCGAGCATATATAGATCTTCCCTCGCTCTTTGTCCGCTGCTCTCGTCTCCATCTTACCGTCTTCCCGGGTATAAGAGACGGAAAAATAGTCGAATTCATTCCGCAATCGGACGTACCTCCGCTCAAAAGCGGACGTAATAGACTTCAGGATATGGATAAGCAACGTATTATCGCCCCGGAGAACCCGCAACTTGTCGTAAACCTTCCGAAACGGATAATATACGGCGTCCCGGACGATCTCATCGTACACGTTAAAGGGGAGCACATTTCGCACGCGCGACTTCTTCGTCAATGTTACGACGTCGCATAATTCGCGGGCGTCGGCGTTCAGACACTGCTCCCTTTGGTCGTTCATAAACATCGATACAAAACACACGCCGTCCACCGTCGCCAAATGCCGAAACATCTTCAGCATAAGATTGAAATAATCGTTGAGCGGACTGCATGGATCCTCTTCCAGTTTTGCAAACTCGGCGCGGAGATCCTCCATGCCGACGTACTCGGACTTTTCGTACTTCTTCAAAATCTTCCGCACGTTCTTAACGGTGAAAGATCCAGGGACAATGCGCATATGATCGTATTGATTGCCCCGGTCCTTGCCCGCTTCGGAAAAGACAAAAATGCCAAAGTCAGCGGCGTTACTGTATAGGTTGTCCTCCACCATCTTTTGCCCCAAACGGAGCATGTCAAAATCTAATATATGCGCATACATGGAACGCTCGTCGCTCTCTGTCGGAGTGCTTCGAAAAAAAATCGGACGACCACGCAGGGAAGTTACCCACGTCCGTCAACACGAGATCCTCCCGGATGGCGTGATTGGCGATAATCATCGACGAGGAAAACGCATAGATGAAAAAAAGTTGAGCATAGTCCACAAGGACGTCCCAAACTGTCTGGACCCGAAGCCCGTCGTCGTATTCGTACCCGTACCGTCCGAAGTCATACCCATATATGTTTTCCTTCGTCGGATTATCAGCGAAAACTTCCGCCTTATCTTCCGCGAACTTCTTCGCGGTGTACTTATTAAAAATTCGATGATCTTTGATCGCTTTTTTCAAATCCGTCTCAAATAAGATCCACGGAAAGTAGGGGAATTTCAAATCGTTCGAGACCAATCGTTCATGCGCGAGATCGCGGAACCGAACAGATTCCATCAGCGCAAGAGTTGTCATAGAGAGATCCTTTCCCGTACCCATCTTTCCGACAAATAACGTCACCACCGGAAGATCCTCTAAAATCTCCTCGTTCTTAGCAACCACGTTCTCGATACGCCGATACCCCTCATTCTTCCGCACGATGGACGACACAACTATTACCGCCGCGATAAGCAACGTCTTCGGGCTATAGCGCAAGAATATGACGATATCAGTGACAAACCCAACGAACCCGGTCCCAAACAAAGAATCATCAAAAGACGTAGAAAAAAGCAACAACTTAGCCACGAGCTCGAACAACACGGTCACTATATTCATAGCAACAGCCCATATCAATACGAACAAAAAGACATATACCTTTTTTTGAGTCAAGAATGCGATATAATCGCTGACGAAATGCTTGATGGGACCGTATGTATATCCGCTGATCTTCTTCCAGATCCGCAAAGGCACCGTATCTACGTTATGCCTTGTATTGGGTGTCAAATAGATCATTTTCAGGAGCCGAAACACGACATAACCGACAAGGAGGACAACCCAGATAAACGGCAACGTAATCAACAGGATCTTCCCAATGGTCCCAAAATATGCCCCGAGATTTTCCGGAGCGACGAGCCCGACAAAGAAGCGCCGGATCCTCTCGCTGTCAACCCCAGTGGCTACGCCCATATCGAAAGAAGAAGACGGTCCCTCTATGTTCGCCTCGATCCCGAACACTTTACAAAACCAGGTCGCCACCGCTACGCCGAAGTCAACACAAGATTCGACAAATCGTGCGACGCCATACTTCGTGACGAATACACCGATAAGCATTGATCCGATCAGAAGAAGCACGCCGCCCATAGGAGGCGCGACACAAAAAAGCCCCGGCAACAGCCGATAAAAGGATCAATGCAATAGATAGGATATGATAGCTGTATAGACGTTTTTTGTTCATCGGTCAGACCCCCATTCGAGAACAGGCAAAGAGGAGGTACCCAAGGACCGGGAGTACCAACGTCGTCGATATTATCAAAATCACACGTCTGAATATTTTCAAAATTAGTGATTCCTTTTTCAAAAAAAGACTTGCTAATACGCAAATAATTGTGTATAATAATATCGCAATTAATTGCACAGCAAATAGCGACGGAGCAGATTTATCTGCAATGGCTATTTGCCTTTCTTTTTACTCTTCTTTTTATAGTTGCGGATTTTACTTTTTACCAAAGCAAAATCATCTTTATCAAAAGATAGATTCTTTTTTGTCTTACGAGAAAAAGCCTCTTTAGAATCAGATATAATACCATTGCGTATATACGCTTTTTCAGTTTTACCTTTTTGAGGATTTTTAGATAAAGGCATATTTTTACGACCAAAGGTATATTCGTGTTTAGTTAAACCAACCGCTTTATCGAGATCACCGAACTGACTCCGGAAATTGTGAGAGAGTTCATCAAAAAGATTATCGTTCATCAAGCCGAACGAGTGGACGGCAAGAAAAAACAAGCCGTCGAAATCATTTACAATGGTATAGGGGCAATTCCTACTCTTATACCATAATCGCCCTAAAAGGAAAGAGTGGCATAGCGATTATGCTATACCACTCTACCTTGAATGGATAAAATCCCTATGGACGACACCCTTTTGGTCGTCTTTTTTTTGTTGTCGCCAAAAGGGACGAGAACCCGCAGGGTTCGCAATTTGTCACTTTGTGACAAACTGACGAGGGCGAACCAAACTCTTTTATCTTATCGCTCGATTCGTATGGACCCACTCGGAAACATTTTCGGTCATTTCGAGTGGTCCCTGAAGGTGCACCAGCATAAAAAAGATGACTTTATAAAGTCCTTTTTGCGACGTCCCGTAGGTGTATTTCGTAAAATAATTGATTTTTCCTATATCCCTACGAAATACACCCTTTGCGGTGTGCTTCATTTTTTTTGGCTTCTTAGCGAGCTATTTCTTGAGGGGATCGACCTCCAATTTCTTTTGGTCGCCGATGGCGAGCATGTCGTTGTTACGCTCTTCGGCGTTGTCGTCGAGGTCGAGATCGATACGTTCGACGCCTTCGTCCATAACTTTTTCTTCCGTCTTAACTTCCACTTTTTCGACGTTGTTTTCCGCCTTTTGTTGCAGATTTGGCTCTTCGTCGAGTTCGATATGGATGTTTTGGACTTTGGGCTCTTCTTTTTGCACGCCTCCCTTGTTTGCTATCTGCTCGGCTTTTTGCGCCTCTTGCGCCTTCGCTTGCATAGCGAGTTGCGCGTCTTTCTCCGCGATGCGTTCCGCCATGGTTTTTTGCTCGAACTGTTGTCTCAATCCCAAGGTCTCAAGATATTTTTTGGCGACGAATTGGTCTTTGGCGAGCTTGGCGTTGTCGACATAGTGCTTGTACAACTCGTCTTTTTCGTTCTTGCCGAACGACGCGAAGTCATCGGGATATTTGTTGCGCAAATAGACGTTTTTGGACATCAATTCATCCGCCTCGAACATCTTGGGCAGATTGTCGCGGAACTTGCCGTTATCCAGTTGCTCGTTGCGTTTGTTGAGGTAATGCTCGGTGATACGACCCGAGCGGAAGTCCTTCATCAACTGCTCTTTGCGGTCGGCGATCGCCTTTTCCAACTGTCCTTCCAGTTCGAGTCTCTTTTGTGACGCCTTATCAACCGCAAAGTCTGTGGTAGCGCGTTCCATTTCGGCTTTGGCTCGGTTGAGTTGGGCTTGCAGCTCGCTAAACTCCCGATTGGCGGTTTTATCCGCCGTGCGAACGTCTTCGCCGTAGTTCTTCATCCCTCTCGATTTTGCAAATTGAGAGAGCGTTATGCTCGGGTAGGCACCCTCCATCGACTCGAAATCCAACCGATCCAAATCGAGATCTTCGAGTTCGTCCGCAAACTTGCCCTCCTTCATTGCGTGAAGTCGTTCGCCTATCACCTCAGGACCTTTTTCGACAATGTCGTTCATGGTTTTGTAAGCGTCGCTTCTCTTGTCGAGTTCGGGGTGCGCCACCAGATATTTGAGGGACGCCTTTTGGATCATTTGAGCGACCGTGTCTTTGGTGACGCCAATCGCCGCTTGGTTCTTTTGCATCCACGCCAGCGTTTTGCCGCCTTCCTTCAAAATACGGTCGAGGTATTCGTCGGGCGTTTCTTGCAAATTCCAAAGGTAGTCTATTTCGTCGAAATCCACTCTCGGGCGGGCTTTCATCGTATTGAAATCGTAGGTCGGAAAACCGAGGAGAGAAGCGTCTTGCTGCGGTTCTTTGACGATCAAATAATTGTCCAAGAAACCATTGCCCAAGCGCGGGAGTTCATCTCTGTACAAAATCGCTTGCAACTGGAATTGTCCGCTGACCGAATAGGCATATTCGGAAGCCATATTGTTGCGCGCCATCTCGGGGTCGGTTTCAAGCTTTGACATCGTCTCCACCGCTCTGCCTATACGATAAAACTCTTTTGTTCCGCGGTCTTGATACGGTGTGATAATATCCGTGATGGCGGCGGCGCCCGATTTTCCTTTGAGGGTGTTGTTGACGTCGGTCTCATCGACGACCTTTCGAGTCTCCTTGTTCATGTACGCTCTCGGGTCGTCAAGGAACTCGTCCAAATTGACGTCTTGTTGTTTGAGCGTGCGGTACATAACGTACAAGCCGTTGAGCATGGATACGCCGGATATGTCTTTGCGCCATTCGGGCGGGAACGCGCCGTTTCTTTCCACGTCCATATTGCCCGAATAGAATCCTCCCTTGTCCAAATTGAACGCGTCTTTGGCGATGCCGATGATCTCTTGCACGCGGTTATACTCGGTGATCATCTTCTCCGCCGCCTCGACCGATTTGATTTTTTCCACAGGATCGCTGCTGAAACACGTCGCTTCAAACTCGCCTCTTGCTTTGGCGTAGCGTTGCAATCCGTATATCTTGCCGTCTTCTTCGGGGTTGAACTCGCCTTGATCGAAGCCGTATTCGTCGAATTTTGCGAAAATGGCCTTGACGGCGTCTTTGGTCTCTTGGCGCATCTGGATCTTGCGGTCCTGCAGTTTTTGATACTGCTCCTCATATCCCTCCTGCACCTGGTCCATCTCGACGTCGCCTTCTGAACTCATATAACCGGTCTTTTGACCTTTGATTCCGTCAAAGACGACCGTGGTCTCGTTGCTGCCCTCGATGTGGACTTCGATACCTTCCGATTTGAGTATCTCCTCGGCTGTGTGCGAACGTACGTCGTTCATGCCGTATTTGTACTCTTCACGGCTCATACGCGCCTGTCCGAGCGCGCTGTCATAATTCTTGTCAAGTGCCGACAACAAATCTTGCGCTTTGTCGAGTTTTCCTTCGATCTCGGCTCTCTTGGCTTCGGTCAGCTCCTCGCCTTTGTAGTATTTCATTCCTTGCAGAATGCCTTTGACTTCGCCAAACTCTTTGCCGTACGTTTTCACTTTGACTTCGTCGATCGAGCGTTCGAGCTGCGCTTTGTGCGCTTCGGTTCTATACGCCAAATCTTTGAAGTCCTCTTCGGAAAGATTGTCGACTATGACCTTCCAGACTTTGGGATTGCCGAATACGGACGTATTGTAAGCCGTAATATTGTTGTGAGGGGTAAGCCGCGGGTCTTGTTTTTCCTCCGAAGTAAGGAAGGGCTCCGACGCTTTTTTCACGTCTTCAAAAGACATCGTCCCGAATGTCTTTGTCAGTTCTTTCGCTTGGGCGGACTTGTTTTTGAGCAATTCGGCATAGCGATCCTTCGCCTCTCTTTCCGCACTTTTCCGACTGGCCTCATCCAAGGATTCTAATACGGCTTGCTTGCCTTCGGAAGACAATTTTTGCATGGCTTCTTCATAGAAGAATCTGAGCCGATCCACCTCGTTGGTCGCCGCTTCGATGGACTGTCTCCTTTCCAGCCAGTTGTTGCCTTTGACTTCCGGCGCCTTACTCTGTGCGTCAAGCAATTCCAACTTTTCGACGAACGCTTCCTTAGAAGGCTGCGTGCCGGGCTCGAACCATCTTCCCGTAAAGTCGGTGACTTTTTCCTCCTCGACGACAGCCTCCGCCTCTTGAACTTCGGGGGCTTGTTCTATCTCCTTTTCTTCTTGTGCGCTGCCGGTGTTGCTGAATCCCAACTCTTCGGCTTCGTTTTTGGCGACGTACTCCGCCACGTCCCTTTCTCTCAACGCGTTCTGAGCCTGTACGTATACGTCGTACAACGCGTCGCGGTCCGCTTGATCGTAATCGTCGAGCTTTTCTCCCGCGGCGACGAGGCTGTTGATATAATCCTCTTTGGACAAAGTTTGCGGCACCTGGAAGAAGGGCGGCAAAGTGTCGAACTTATAATCGGGGTCGTTGATTTGTTTGATGCGCGCGTCTTTGAAAGATCCCACTATACGGCCCTCCTTGACGTCTTTGTCAAGTTGCGCAATATAGGCTTCTTTGAGTTGGTGGATCTCGTTTCGTTTTTGGTCTATCAAACCGGAGAGTATTTGCGCTTCGTCGTCTTGATCGACTTTTAACTGCCCGACTTCCAATCTTCTTGCGTCGAACCTTTGGTTGAGTTTTGCCTGTTCGTCCAAAAGTTGCGCCATAGACTTGTTGAAGTCTTCGTCGGGTTTCAAATTGCCGCTTTGAGCGAGCTTTTGCGGGTCGGCTTGGGCGATCTTATTCTCAAACGCTTCGAGGTTTTGCGCATATCGAGTTTGCGGTTGCGTGACCTTGACCGTGATGTCCTTGAACGCTTTGTTGGCGTCGATATACGCCTTCAGGCGCTCGATTTCATCTTTGTTCCCCGCTTCTTCGGCTTTTTTCAGCGCGTTTTCCGCTTGGATGACCTTGTTCTTTTCCTCTTGCATGAGGGCGTTGACGTAGCCTTCTCCATCGGTCAAAACGCTCTTGAGCGCGTTGTACGACCCGTTGCCCTTCTCGTTGTACTTGGCGATCAGGATCTTGCTTGCGGCTTGTTGGACGAGCGCCACAAACGCGTTGTCCTTGTATGCCGACTGCTCGCATACTGTTCCTTTCTTATCCAAAAACGTTTGCGTTTTCTTGAGCAACAAATATTTTTTGATGTTTTCGTCAAGAAATTCTTTCATCTCGGTGACCGATTTGCCGTTGTTGCGCAAATAGTCCGCCTCATTGAATTCTTCGGGTTGGTCGTAAGACAAGGTTTTGGAATTGTAGAGCGGCAAGCCTAAAATGGTAGCGGGGGCCATCTCCTCGTGTACGAAAAGATAGCGGTCCATGTGTCCTTTTTTGTACGCAATGCTACGTCGGTTGATATCCGTAAGCGACCCATTCTCAAAAGCGTATTTTTCGAGATGGTTGCCCAACCCGTGATTGTGCGCGCATATCTCGGGATCCATATCCAAAAAGTACATCGCCTCATACGCACGCCCCGCTCCCGATGACGAAAACACTCGAACGGCGGTTTCGGTTCTGCTCGCTTCAAAGAACGCATCTCCGCCCGTCTTACCGGCAAGGTTGGGTTGCAATCCCGTGCGACCCTTGCCTTCATAAATATATTTGCGTATGCCCTCGGAGGGGTGTTCCAAAAACTCTTCGGGAGACATACCGTTTGCCTCGGCAAAGTTCATCATAATGAAAATGGAGTTGAATGCCGAAACGGCGTCGTTGTAGCGATAGTCCGGCGGGAACGTGGGGTTGCGCACAACGTCGATGTTGCCCGCTTTTGCAAAGTTGTCGCTATGGCGATCGATGGGGAAATTCTGCTTGACGTAATCGAGCATTTCGTCGAGATGCTTTTTTTCGGTCATCATCGCCTTGGACGCTTTTGCGATCTCGACGGGATCGCCCGCCGCGATGGCTTTTTTGTAGGCGCGTATGCTGCCGGCAAGCGGGGACAAACCGTACTGTTTCGTACCCTCTTCTCCGATGACGCCTTTTCCGCCGTATCCGTACTTTTGCATCATGCCGAACACGTGCTTAATAGATTCTTTGGTCTTGGGTGAAAATTTGAATTCCTGCTTTTCCCACTCTTGGAACTCTTTTTCCTTGCCATCTTTTATCGTTATATCTTCGGTAAGGGTCCCCTCATTAAGGGTATTGTCAAAGATATCGGGCTCGAGTCCCTCTTTTGCGATTTGTTTCTGTGCGGCGTCATTGCCGTCGCGCAATGCGGCTTTTTCGTAATCCGTTGACAGTTGCATATAGGCGGACTCGGGATCTTCGCCTATGGGATTACGCAAAAAGTCGTTGGCGGCGTCGATATCCGCCTTCATCTCATCCTTTTGTTCGGGAGACAGATTTTCCATTGAGTCGATCTCCGCCTTGGCTTTTTCGCTCTCGGCGGTATAGACCTTTTCGCCCATCTCTTCGTGAGTCCTGTCCCAGGGCAGTTTGTAGTTTTCCACCGACGTTTGCAACTCCTGCATTTGCTCTTCCGTCAGCATTTTGGCAACGCTTTCCGCAACATAATCGGAGTAATCGCGCATAAACAGCCCGTTTACATACGTTTCGGGCTTGAAAACGGGACCGTTCATCTGCTCTTCGGTCAAGAAGGGCTTGACGATCTGTTTCATCTGTTCTATGGTACATTTTTTGTCGCTTACTTGCTGGATGACATTCTCAACTTTTTGGATCTCCGCGTCCAAACGCGCTTTTTCGGGACCGCCCTCGAGTTTTTGAGCCCTGTGATAATTCTCCTTGTACTTTTCGTCTCTCAGCATCGACGCCAAGGTGTGGGCGGTCAGATCCCTGACAAGATCCTTGCTTTTCGGGGGGGCGTTTTGCACTAATTGACGCTTTTGTTCGGGCGACAATAAATCGCGTAATTTGTCAAGGAAGGCGTTGGCGCACAAAACGTTGCTTTGCCTACTTTCACTCACTTCCTGCGTGTAGTGCAGCAACGTTTCGTTCGGATCCCTTTCCCTCTCCGGAGCGTATGATTGCTCCATAAAACGACGCATGATCGCCGCAAAGTTCTCTTGACTCAGCTTCTCCCTTCGCGGACGAACGCAACACGTCCCTCTTTCAATTTCACTTGATCATTAGGCATAACTTAGCTACTCCTCGTTTTAGTTTCTACACCCATTATAACAGGCGGAACATGACGAAACTATGACAAATAACTGCCCCTTCGACACACTCTCATTCTATGACTCTTGATTTCCCGATTTTTCACGCGAAGCCCTTAACCATTCTTTGGTAAGAGGAATGGTCTTTTTCTTTTACACGAAATGGTATTTCATAGGTATTTGAAAATAGTTTCAGGGTGTTTCACTTTTGGATTGGGTGTTTCATTGTACACTTTTAGTGGTTTCTAGACATTTTTTAATATATAACGATATGGCGGGAATCGAACCCAAGGGTTCACGGCTGCGCCCCTCCAGCCTATGCGTTTAGCATAGGCGACTTTGGCTACAAACTTGCCACAGGCAACTTTGCTTAACGCGTCGTCCCCGCCGAGGGCACCAAAAAAAGCGTTTTTGTCTACCGACAAAAGACGCTGTTTTAGTTATATTCGCCTACGGCGAGTGATACTGCATTGCAGTGATGTTCCGGCTTACGCCGAGTGGTATTGCGCTCTGCGCAGTTTGTGGACGTTTCAGTAAGTGGTTTTTTACTATTTTCAAAAGAAGAGAGCGAGCAAAGGTCGTATGCGATAAGTTCGCAAACCTTTAATAGACAAACACGACGGATATTTACAAAGAAATAGGGCGTCGATGATCTTCGACGTCCTATCTTTATTGGTGAAAATTTTGTTCGTTGTAGCCTTACAACCTTATACGGTTACCCGCGTATTTGTTTGGCGTGGATTTGTTGCCGTTTTCGGCTTATTTTAGGCTCGTTAGCAACGTTTTACCGTTCCGCCGGTGGCGAGTATCATCTTGACCGCTTCGATGGAGTAGTCCTGCAATTCGATATGCAACGCCTTGTCCAACTTGCCGCGAGCGAGCAATTTTACTTGCTTGACACCGGGGGCGATCAATTTTTTCTCGTGCAAACTTTCCACGGTGACCGTGTCGCCCGCATTGTATTGCATCGAAAGCGTATCCACGTTGACGATACCTTTCTTGCCCGTGGCGTGCGCATCGCTTTCCGTAATGGCTGCGGCGGCGATTTCGGTGCTGATCAAGTCGTTGACTTCCGTCGCGGAAACGCTTTCCACGATGCGGATCGTTCCTTCGGTTTTCGCTTTCTCGATTTGCGTCGAGGTCGCCGCAACGGTCAGTTCTTTCACTAAATTCTTTTTCACCAAAGCTTCCGTGCTTTCAAACGGCAAATAGTAGTTTTCGCCTTTCGTTTCGCCTTTTTCCAGTCCGAGCGCATTGCAAGCCGTTGCGATCAATTCTTTGGCGTAGCGCAACCGACGTTCGTTTTTGATACGATACATACAAGGCACAGACGCGTATTTTGCCGACTCGATCGCTTCCACTTTGTATTTTTCGTCCAACTCCTCGGCTTTCAAGGGGAGATACAAGCAAAGCGTTTTACCGCGTACGCCGAACTTGGCGACCGCTTCTCTGCCCGCGTTTACCGAATCATACGCCCAGCTGACGCGCGATTTGGCTTTTGCGTAAGACAATACTTCGTTTTTCAATTCGCCGTAATACCCTTTCGTTTCGTCGCTCGACTGAATGAGTTTTGCGGTGAAAGACTTATTGTAGCGAATGTTGAAGTAATTTCCTTTCGAGTCCACGACCACGCCGCCGTCTTCTTCTCCTTCGTCTTGCGCCAAAGAAACTTCTTCGACGGACGTTGCGACCGCCGCGAGCGTTTCTTGCTTCGGTTCTTCTTGAACGACGCTCAGAGCGGTGGGCTCGGCTTTCTTTTCTTCTTGCTCGGAAACTTTCTCTTCTTTATTTTCCTTTTTGAAGATGTTTTTCAACCCTTTTATAAGGCTCGGGTTCTTGACCGCCAACACGATGATCGCCACGAACACAATAAGCGTCACCGCCGCGAGCACGTACAGTGCGATGAAGGGGCTGTCGATGTAGTGCGTTGCGCCTAAAAAGAGGGGGAGGAAGAACACGGAAAACGTTTTCGTGCCTTTTTTCTTTTTGCCTTTCAGTTGCAAGTAAACCATACCGGCAAGTACCAACAATCCTGCGACAAGGAGAACGCCGACGATCACGAGAAGCGCCGTATACGTCGCTTTCGCGCTGTTGTCTTTCTCCGTGTACGTTTCTTCCGAAACGGTCAAGGTTTCCACGTCTTGGACGTTGATCAACGCTTTTTGTTCGTCGGACAAAGCGTTGTAATACTCTCTCGCTTCGTCGATAAGGTCTTTCGACTCTTCGGTGTATTCGACCTTTCCGATCGCGTCGATCTTGCCGAGCGTTTCGTAAACCTTTTCCGCGTCGACGAGTTTTTGATAACTGCTTGCGAACAACATCGCTTGTTGATCGGTGGTGAGCGTAGAATACTCTTGTCTCGCTCCTTCGATCGCGCTACCGCTTCTTTCGTCGTATCTGATGTCGGTGATCGCTTCGATCTTGGTCACGACTTCGTCTACGGCGTTGTAGTCGGTATCCGCCTTTTGGAGTTTATCCGCATTGGTGATTGCCTCTTTTTGCTCGTCGCTCAAACCGTCGTAACTTTCTTTCGCAGAGTCGATAAGCGCCTTGGTCTCGGGCGTGTACGCCACTTCTCCGATCGCGTCGATCTTATCTAATGCAACGAAAATTTCTTCCGCCGCAACGAGTTTGGCTACCGTTTCTTCCGGCACTTTGCTTTGTTGATAAGGCGTCAACTTGTCGTACGCTTCTCTCGCCGCGACAACGTCTTCTCTGTCTTCTCTCGTGGTTTCCGCAGACGAAGGCAACGCAAAGATCGCGTCGGTCGTTTCTTTCGCCGCTTCGATATCCGCTATTTCCGTTTCCGCCGCCACTAAAGCGTCTACCGTTTCTTGCGGTACTTTCTTCTTTTGGTCGTCAGTCAGCTTATCGTACGCCGCTCTCGCCGCTTCCACGTCGCTCTTGTTTTCGAGCGTAAGTTCGCCCACGACGGGCAGTTCGACGATGGTAAGAACCGTTTCCGCCGCGACTAAGGTATCCACCGTGTCTTGCGGTACTTTCTTCTTTTGGTCGTCGCTTAACTTATCGTACGCCGCTCTCGCCGCTACGATCTCGTCTTCGTCTTCCGCGGTAATATCCGTTCCTACGGGGAGTTCAACGATTTCGAGCACCGCTTCCGCCGCAACCAAGGTGTCAACCGTGTCTTGCGTTACTTTCTTCTTTTGATCGTCGGTCAGTTTGTCGTACGCCGCTCTCGCCGCTACGATCTCGTCTTCATCGTCTTCGGAAATATCCAATCCGACGGGCAATTCCACGATATCGAGTATCGCTTCGGAAGCGATAAGGGTATCGACGATATCCGACGGGATCAAGTCTTTTTGATCGTCGGTCAAGCTGTCGTACTTCGCTCTGGCCGCTTCGATCGCTTCTTTGTCTTCCGGAGAGATTTCGTCCGTATCGGGCAATTCGACGATGGTCAGCACCGTATCCGAAGCGAATACTTTATTCACTACTCCTTCGGGTACCAATCTCTTTTGGTCGTCGGTCAAATCG
>JAFVAC010000083.1 GCA_017476265.1 Clostridia bacterium | reverse complement strand
GATATTTTCGTCCTGAAAGCAATCAGCGATAGCGACGGATATGGTTATGATATTCTGAACTATATCCACGACAAGACGGAAGGACACTATGAAATGAAGCAGTCCTCCGTCTATAGTGTGTTAAAACGCCTTGAAAAACAAGGCTACATCTACTCTTTCACGAACGATGAAACAAACGGCGCAAAAAGACGCTATTATGCTTTGACCGATCAAGGAAAGACCTTGCTTGAAGAGCAAGAAAAAGAATGGGCGTATACCCGGACTCTTTTGGACAATCTCGTCTCCAACAAGAGCTTCGATTTGCAAAACGATACGCCTCCCTTCCATCCGTCCGATCTGCGTCCTATGACAAGACGTGCCCCTCGAGACGATTTTTCCGTAGATCCTGCCCCGGCTTCCGTCGTATCTACCCCCCAAGAGGAAAACATTACCGATTCCACGCAGGAAAATACGTCGCCAATTCCCGTTCAGGCAGCTGACGAGATCAAAAAACAGGAATCGACTTCCGAAGTCGCTGAATCCGTCATTCCTTCTCCTGTGACCGACGAGAACGCCGCCTCCGTAGAGGTCTCAAGCGATCCGCTTGATATTAAATCTTCTTCCTCTTATTCCAAAGAAGTTGTCGAACCTGTAATTGCCGACACGTCTAACGATATTCCTACTTTTAGTACCGGCTATTCGGATATGACCAAGGTGCATTTTGAAGACGACGCCGAATTCCGTCGCAAGGCAGTCGCCGCTCTGTATGAAGGAGCGACCACCGAACCCGTATCTACAGTTGTGACTCCTTCCGATGAGCCGCCCTATCCCCTTTCTACCGCCAAAGAGCCAGTTGATGTGGAAGTTCCCTCCTCCCGGATAGATTCTTCTTTGAGCGAAAAAAGCGTCGTCCAAACGGAAGAAAAATGCTCCGACGGAACGAACTATCGTGATTTTTATAACGGTCTTTTCGGACCCGTCGTAGATAAAAAGGCTACTTCCGCCTCTTCCGAAGCCCCTCAGATCGATTATACGGATATAGATTGTTCGCACATTAACGACCTAAAGGCAAGGTTGGAAGATGAAGGCATAAAACTTCGTTCCTACGATCCTACCACCACCAATAAGAGTTCTATCAAGTATCTTCTCACGAATAAGATCATCCGCGACACTTCCATTCTCGGTTATCTTACACTTGTTATTATGTTGCTGATCGTAGGACTCGTCAAAGAGTTTTCCGTATCTCTTACCGCCATTTTGATCGTAGGTGGAATTGGTCTACTCGCTCCGTCCCTTTGCACCATGGTCGAACTTAACAATCCGAACAAACGTGTAAAAGACGGGATCAAACCATCAAAGATCTGTTTATTCGGATTCGCTGCATACGTTGTCATTTTTATCGTGAGTCTGATCATCAACCTCTTAGTCCCGAACGGTCATAGTCTGAACACAGTAGCGACATATGCTCCGGCGATCATCGCGCTATTCATTCCTCTGACTACCATCATTTTCTTATTACTATATCGCTCGGAAAAATACCATTTAATCAATCACTGACGCTAAGAAAAAACTTCCCATTCGGGAAGTTTTTTTACGGCAATTTTTTTATCTCCGCGCGCGCCAAGGCGTCGCAACGATTATTATATTCATTATCGCTGTGCCCTTTTACCTTCACAAAGGTCACCTTATGTTTTTTCATTTCGATTAAAAGAGCTTTCCAAAGGTCGGCATTCTTAACAGGCTGTTTATCGGCGAGTTTCCAGTTGTTTGCTTGCCACTGATCGATCCAACCTTCAAAGAAAGGATTTAAGGAATAGGCGCTGTCGCTGAAAACGGTCACTTCGCATGGTTCTTTCAGTTGTAAAAGAGCATTGATAATGGCGAATAATTCCATACGATTGTTCGTCGTCTGCGGATAATTACCTGCTATTTCCTTTTCGTGCCCCCTATAAATCAGTACGGCAGCCCAGCCACCTTTGCCCGGGTTTCCACTGCAAGCGCCGTCCGTATAAATATCAACGTGTTTCATAGCGATTCACTCAACTCCTTCGAACGGATTCTGCATGCGTCAATGCCCTCCGCTATGATTGTGGCAAGACCTTTGTCTTGATAAATCTTGACCGCTTCGATCGTAGTCCCGCCTTTAGAACAAACCTTTTGTACAAGTTCTTCCAGCGGTTCATCACTTCTTTTGGCAAGTTCGGCGGCACCGATCAAGGTATTCAAGGCCAATACTTTCGCCTGCTCATATGTCAGTCCGCCGTTCATTCCCCCTTCGATCATTCCTTGTGCAAAGGTGTAGACGTATGCCGGACCGCTTCCGCTTACGCTTGTGACCGCGTCAAAAGATTCTTCGGGTATCGGTACGATCTCCCCGCACGAATTTAGTATTCTCGTCACGAACGCAATTTCTTCGTACAATGCTCTGTCAGCATAATAAGCGCATACTCCCTTTCCGAGCCCACATGGCGTATTCGGCATTATACGAACGATCCCTCCTGAAAAGTTGCATTTTTCGCGCAACGTGGCGGTTTTAACACCTGCCATAATACTCAATATGGTTTTTATTTCAGAAAGATCTCTATCGCGAATGATATCTGCATAGTGTTGCGGTTTGACGGCAAAGAGAACTCTTTCCGCCTGTTCCAATACGACGCTAACGTCGTTTGCGACGATGAATCCCAATCCGTTATCGGTTATTTTTTTTGCATCGATATCATATACGATAACGTCTGACGCAGACAAAACACCGGCAGTTACGGCTCTCTTTACGATCGCCTGCCCCATCACGCCAAAACCTATGACTCCAAGAGTATATTTCATATTTCATCCTCATTTTTATTGACTAAACGTCAGTTTTGATTTATAATAATAATGCTTTAGGGGAGTGGCTCAATGGTAGAGCAGCGGTCTCCAAAACCGCTGGTTGCGTGTTCGAATCGCGTCTCCCCTGCCAAAAACACCTTTCGGTGTTTTTTTTATACCTTGATGCAGTTATCTTCGATCAGCTTTCCGGCAAAACGACGGAAAATAGGTTGCAAAGACTCGACGTATTCCAGGACCTGTTCAGCCGATCTGCCAATGAACTTTTGCGGATCCAACAGTGCGTCTAAGTCGTCTTTTACGGCAGAAAAAGCCTCGTCGTTTCTGATTCGATCAATCAAATCGTTGTTTTTCCCCTCCATTTTTACTCGCATTCCGGCAGCCATGGAATGAACGCGGATTTTTTCATGAAGTTCTTGACGATTTCCGCCTCTTTTTACCGCTTCCATCAGAATATTTTCTGTCGCCATAAACGGCAATTCTTCCTCAACGTGCTTTTGGATGACCTTTTCATAGACGACCAGACCGTCCAAGACGTTCATATAGAGTTCAAGTATAGCGTCGGCACCCATAAAAGCCTGCCCCATCACAATACGCCTGTTGGCGGAGTCGTCAAGCGTCCTTTCAGCCCATTGTGTAGCCGCTGTCATCGCAGTGTTTTCAGGCAGTGTCATCACGTATCGAGCGATCGAGCAGAGACGTTCGGTACGCATCGGATTGCGCTTATAAGCCATAGCGGACGACCCGATCTGCGTCTTTTCAAAGGGCTCTTCGATTTCCTTTTTACTCTGCAAAAGTCGGATATCGTTGCCAAACTTATATCCGCTCTGCGCGATCATACTGAGTACCGATGTGATCGAATAATCCGTCTTTCTCGTGTAGGTTTGACCGGATACGGCATAAGAGTGAGAAAAACCAAACTTTTTAACGACGAACGTGTCTAAAGCTTTGACTTTTTCATGGTCACCGTCAAAAAGCTCTAAAAAACTCGCTTGCGTACCGGTAGTCCCCTTCACACCGCGCAACTTCATATTCTCAAGCAGGAACGATATATTTTCATAGTCCATCTCAAGATCCTGGAGCCACAGACAAGCACGTTTGCCTACGGTGACAGGTTGCGCCGGTTGAAGATGAGTCAGCCCGAGTGTAGGAAGGTCTTTGTAACGAATGGCAAACTCCGATAGCTTTTTCATAACGGATACCAACTTAATTCTCAGAAGCTCCAGCGCTTCATGATAGATTATAAGATCGGCATTGTCGGTCACATAGCAGCTCGTCGCACCCAAATGGATAATAGGAGCTGCCTTGGGGCATTGCTGTCCATAGGCATAGACGTGAGCCATGACGTCGTGCCTTACCACCTTTTCACGCTCTTTTGCCACGTCAAAATTGATATCGTCGAGATGAGCGATCATTTCTTCTATCTGAGCGTCTGTGATGGGAAGTCCCAGTTTTTTTTCTCCTTCGGCAAGAGCGACCCATAGTCTACGGAACAGCACGATCCTTTTTTGCTCGGAAAACAAAGCCGACATTTCTTTACTGGCGTATCTGGTTGTCAATGGATTGGAGTACTCTTCGTACATATATTCCTCCTAATCTTGCGTTAAAAAGTAAAAGCCACCTATTATTCGGTAGGTGGCTTTCGTAACGGTATAATTCAACCTTATTCCTTGTCTTCGTCCTCGGTGGAAAGGTTGATCTTGAACAGATCGCCAAGGGTCACGCCGCTACCGTTGGAGACATATTCTCTCGGCTCGCCGTCATCCTCTTCCTTGACTCTTCTGCCTTTCTTCTCTTTGCGCTCACCTTTGTCTTGTCCTTCCAGTCTCTTGTTGAAGGCCGCAGTTCTAGACGGTCTGGTTTCAGTGGTCTCTTCCTCGACCTTTTCTTCGACAGCGGGAGCTTCCAGCAACTCTTTGATGCTGAGCGTGATACGCTCATTCTCATAGCTCATGACCTTGACTTCGACTTCGTCCCCTTCCTTCAAAGCTTCGGAAGCATTAGCGACCCAACCATGATTGATTTGGCTGATATGGACGAGACCATCGATACCGGGCTCAAGTTCTACAAAGGCGCCGTACTTCATGATGCGGGCGACCTTGCCGGTCAGGACAGTACCGACGGGGTACTTTTCCATGGCGATTTCCCAAGGCTTCTTTTGGAGATCTTTATAGCTCAAGGAGATCTTGTCATTCTTTCCGTCTTCGGATCTTTCAGCGGTCTTTACGACAAATTCATACGTCTTGTTGAGTTCAAGCACTTCGCTCGGATGCATGATTCTCTTCTTGGACCAAGACAATTCGCTGTTGCGGACCAAAGCGTCCATATACTTCAAGCTGACAAAAGCTCCGAAATCGGCAAAACGCTTAACTTTTCCGGTGACTCTTGCTCCGACGTAAATCTTGGACCAGAACTCCTCTTCTTTGGCTTTCTTTTCCTCTTCCAAAATGACCTTTTGGCTGGCGACGATACGCTTAGCGCTTCTGGGCTTCTTGACGTTGCCCTCTTCGTCCACCTCTTCCTTCGGAGGAATAGCTCTCAAGCGAAGTTCTTTTCCGACGTAGTCTTCCAAGTTTTTGACAAATCCGATACGGATCTGAGAAGCAGGAACGAACACGGTATAGGTACCGATCTTTCCGAGCAAACCTCCGTTGGTGACAGAAGAAATAACGAGTTTGAAGTCGTTCCCGGCGAGGATATCCTTGACCTTTTCGTCATCGAGCTTGATCGCGTCGAACGCTTTCTTGCTCAGATTAATCATCGTCTTGTTATCTCCGGCTTTCTTGGGGATCACGATCGCTTCAATCTCATCGTCAACCTTATAATTGTCGGGATCGTAGTTATCGTCGAGTTCCGCTTCGTCGCAGGAAATAAAACCGCAATCATTCTTGCCGCCGTCTTCGATGGTGACGGTGATACCGTTTACGTCGGCACTGACGACCTTGGTCTTGAGACGCTTACCTTCGCGATAATTCTTCGGGCTGTACTTGCTGCCGACCTTCATAGCCTCTTCCATACTGCCGAAGTCTTTTTCGGTCGAGGTAACTTCTTCCGCTACGGGTGCGGAAACTTCTTCGATGTTGTTTTCATCAACGGTGTCGATTACTTTTTGCTCTTCGCTCATGCTGTAAAAAACCTCCAAACTCAACACTTCCGGTGTTGAGGCGCCGGATAAGATTCCGACTTTACTGTATTTCTTTATCTGTACCGACGATAAATCGGTCACATTCTCAATAAAATGACAAGATTCGCAGTACTTCTCTGCCGTGTCCAAAAGTTTGTTACAATTGGAGCTTTCCCGGTCTCCGACGACCAAAATGACGTCGCTCTCTTTCGATAAAGAGACAGCCGCTTCTTGTCTCGCAACTGTATTATAACAAATACTATTAAAAACTTCAACTGTTTTTGCGCATTTTTCGGCTAAAATTTTAATATTTTTCGCAATTATCTTAAAAGACTCGGGACAAAAAGTCGTCTGTGCGCATAACAAAATATCTCCGGGGCGACTCAGATCCGCTTCCTCCGCTTTTCCTATGACTTGATATCGTTTGCAAAAGCCCACCGTCCCCTTGACTTCGGCGTGGTCCTTATCCCCTGCGATCAAGACGGTTTTGCCTTCGTCGGACGCCTGTTTTACTCTATCATGGATCACTTTCACCAACGGACAGGTCAAATCGATCACAAGATGCCCTTTTTCCTTCAGTCGCTTTTCCGTGATAGGATCGGTCCCGTGCGCGCTGATGACGACGGCACACCCTTCCGGCAAATCTTTCTCATCAGTCAAAAGAACGCCCTTTTCCACCAGGTCGGTAACAACGCTTTTATTGTGAATAAGAGGATGGAGGCAATAGACTTTACCGTACTTCTTCGCACCCTCTATCGCTGCGGAGATCGCGTGTTTTACCCCGTTGCAAAACCCGTATGGACCAAGTTTTACCGACATACGGCGTTCATTACGACCGAACACACTTGGTCGATCGTCATATCGGACGTATCGATGACCGTGGCCCCTTCCGGTATGACCAGCGGAGCGAACTCTCTCGTCATATCCTGCTTGTCTCTCGCTTCAATATCGGCTTTAATCGTCTCAAAATCCAGGATCTGTCCCTTTTCGACCAATTCTTTTTGCCTTCTTTGCGCCCTTACGTCGCTTGAGGCTGTCAAATAAAACTTATAATCGGCTTGCGGCAACACAAAACTCCCGCAGTCTCTGCCGTCCATAATACAGTCGCAATCGGAGGCAATTTTACGTTGAAGTTCCACCAGTTTGATCCTGACGGCAGGAATTTTGGAGATCGTGGACGCCGCCATGGATATCTCGTGCTCTCGGATATACGGCGTCACGTTGATACCGTTTACCGAGACCTGTTGTACACCGTTCTCTTGCCACAACTTCATCTCGACGTTCTTGATCATTTCAAGTACCGCCTTCTCGTCGTCCACGGCTATTCCTTTTGAAAGCGCATAATACCCCATCGCTCTGTACATTGCTCCGGTATCCAAGTAAGAAATGCCCATTTTTTTAGCGACAAGCTTGGCTATCGTGCTTTTCCCGCTTCCGCCGGGACCGTCTAACGTGATGTTCATAATCGTCTCCTTTCGATGTGTTATGATTCTATTTTGCTTCCCGCCGCAAATCCGGTGGTTATGGCAATTTGTATATTATAGCCGCCCGTCAGAGCGTCCACGTCGATGATCTCCCCGGCAAAAGACAAGTTCTCAATCTTTTTACTGCGCATATCGGTAGATCGGATTTCTCTGACGTCGATTCCCCCCGACGTGACGACGGCGCGATCGAGCGGTTCCAGTCCGCTGATAAAAAGTCGAAGCTCCTTTAACGATAGACAAATACGTTTCCGCTCCTCTTTTGTCAGCGTATTTACTTTTTTATCTTCAGGAATGCCGCATACGGATAGATATAATGGGACAAGCCCGGACGGCAACAATCCGCGTAAGAAGTTTTTTATGTCCTTATTGGGAGACGCGGCAATGTCTCGAAGGATCCGTTCGTCAAGTTTTTCCTCGGTCAAAGCCGGTTTCATATCCAAACGCAATTCGATAGTCTCGGGTAAATAACGATTCAGTTTCGACGAAAGAGTCAGGACGATCGGTCCGCTGAGACCTTTTTCGGTGTAAAGAGCCTCGCCGAACTCACTTGTCAATTTTTTCCCATTGACAAAAGCCGTTAGCTCAACGTTTTTCAAGGAAATACCGCGATAAGAGGAGTCAAAAGACACCCGACGATCGCTTAGTCCGACTTCGGATAGATACACACCGACAAGAGACGGCTTAGGTGGGACGATTGTATGACCCATTTTTTCAGCAAAAGTATAGCCGTCCCCTGTGCTACCCGTCGCAGAATAACTCATTCCTCCCGTCGCCAGTATATATGCGTCGAAATCGTTATAACGGGCCTTGTCGGTTTTCATAGAAGAGATCTTATCGCCGGATAGTGAAAAACATTTGACCGCTTCGTTCAGACGCACTATAACGCCGTACTGAGACAGCAGTCGATCAAACGCTTTTATTATATCGCTCGACTTGTCGCTCACGGGAAAAACACGATTGCCCCTTTCGATCTTCAGCGGTACGCCGACGCCTTCGAGCAATCGCATGGTATCTTCCGAACCAAACGAACGAAGTGACGAATACAAAAACTTTGGATTCGTGACCACGTTTTTTATAATTGCGTCCGTATCGGAAGCATTGGTGACGTTACACCGTCCTTTCCCGGTAATGTACAGTTTTTTGCCGATCTTTTCGTTCTTCTCGAAAAGGACGACAGTATTCCCGTTTTGAGCGGCGGCTAATGCCGCAGTCATTCCTGCAGGTCCCGCCCCTACGACGGCTACTTTCATCAGGCTATATAAGCAATGGCGTCGCCGGAGTTGATCTTGGCTCCCTCGCTTACGACGACGGTCACTGTTCCGTCTTTAGTCGCGACGATCTCGTTCTCCATCTTCATCGCCTCGAG
>JAFVAC010000010.1 GCA_017476265.1 Clostridia bacterium | reverse complement strand
CAATGGGCGCATAGGGAAGTTGTTGTATTCTCTGTTGTATTTTCGTAATTGTTCGTTGTAGTCCTCCAAACTGTAAAACCTGTGCTTGTTGTAAAATCTCTCCTGATCTTTACGGTGGCTCCGTTCCACTTTTCCGTTGTATCTCGGCGTGAACACTTTAATCAGCTTGTGCCGAATTCCATGTTTCATCAATGCTTTTTGAAATAGCGTAGGTTTCGGATTCTCGCTCAGATAGTGTTTCGTAAATTCGTTCCCGTTGTCCGTCTGTATGCACTCGATGTAGCATATTACAACTTTGCGGAACAATTGACGAGAAAGAGCCTTTGATAATCGCCCAAATCAATAAAGCGACTCCACCTGAAGATATATTGGAAATAATAGATTTATAATTTATTCGTTTTACGTAATACTCTGCGCACCGCCACTACTGCGTATCACCCACGCCCTCTGAAAGCAGGTTCGCAAATTTGCGCTTGCGCAAATCCGGTGAAGTAAACGCTCACTATGATATGGTATTAATCAGATAAGTAGCAAAAAACCAAAAAAACGAAAAACACAAATACGAACGGTGGTCCGTTACAGCGCACCTATAGAAGTACATTTTTATTAGTTGCTTTTTTTATGATAATCTGATCGTCCTGCTTAAAGATTATTAATGTGTCTTTATCATGTAAATCCAGTTCTTTTCGCAATCAAGAAGGAATATGAATTTGTCCGTTTGCAAACATAGTGGTCGTTTGCCTAATACTATTTCCTATGAAGTTCTACTTCTATCCGCAAAAATAGCTAATATTAAGAATTTTGCGAATAAATAAGTATTCTTTTTACGTTTTTATTCTGCACGCCGACAATGAAAAGAGCGCACCCAATGCGGTGTGCTCTGTTACGGTGCGAATAAAGATACCGGGAAAACTATTGTTTTTCGGGGTCGTTTTCCTTAACGGCATCTTGGGCGGGGTGGGGGAGGGGAGCCGCATCTTCGTCGTCGTCCGGGGTGGATTTGACTTCGGTATAGAAGTTAACGATAATAGAAGTGACGATAGCCACGACGACGAGTCCGTACAAGCCCAAAACGACCGTTAATATACGTCCGAGAATGGTTGTTGCCGCTATATCTCCAAAGCCTATCGTCGTAACGACGGCGAAACAATACCACAGTGCGTCGCCGAACGTCTGCACGTTTTCTTCAAGAGAAGTCAGCGCCAGCGAGAACGACACGATCAACAATAGCATTCCGAATAATATTTCGCCCGCATACGTCTTGCGAATGATTTTCCGCAGTAATTCCACTTTCAAATTGGACAGCGCCACGATTCCGTTATTGAAAACACTCATAACAAGCATGACCGTACCCGCGATACACGTCACAAGTATTTCGCGCAACTCTGCCTCTTCAAACAAATAGCAAGCGACGGTAATAACGAGCAACAACAAGTTAACCAAAAGCATCAACGCGTTGATCACTATATTTCTTTTCTTCGGTTTTTTCACAATGGACGCCACTCTTTTCAAAATGGGCATAATCAAATAAATAATTGCCGCGATGAACCAATAATTGAGAGACAAATCGACCAAAAAAGCACATACGGCTGCCGCTATATCCAGCACTGCGCATCCGATGCGGAAAAAAGGGATGTTTCCTTCTTTCTTTCGCGAATAAAAGAAACAAAGTATCTCAAACAAGCTAAGCGCGATCGCCGCCGTACCGAACGGTTCTCCGACCGATTTGTAATTAACTCCTTCTATGCCGACCTTTCCGATCACCAACGCGGAGAAAAAAATCGCTATACAAAGAAGGATGCTTCCCGCGATTCGATACGCTAATTCTTTCTTTTTCAATGCCTTTTCGCTCATTCTTCACCTGACCATTATCCGAAAATAAATTTTGAAGTTCGTTTTTTTACGCGATTTATTGACCGCCGCCCCCGGAGCCGATCAACGTTTGGAGATAGTCTTGCAGTTTGTCTCCCGCTTTCAATACGAAGTGATACGCGCCTTCGATAAACATAATGGCAATGATCGCAATCGCGATGATCGGCAAAAGGGTGTCGATTTTCGTATTCTTATGCGTACGGGTATAGGAGAACAGCAAGATGAACGGGGCGATAATGATAAAGCCTCCGCACTGTCCGACGCCGCATTTTGTCAAAACGTCAAAGATCAATATCGTCACGGTCGTGATCTGCTCTTCGTTTTTCATAATGAGACCGCCTTTGATTCCGACTCCGAGCAAAACGATCGTCAGCGTCAAATATACGATAGTGTCGATAATGCCGGCGATAACGAGCACTTTTGCCGTAAAGGACGAAAATCTCCACGAGTTTGCGTTTGTCTTCAAAAACGCTTGATATTGTTCGTGCGTGCCCCCTTTCTTTCTGTAAATGCTTTCGCGTACTTTCAGGAAGAAGGTCAGCGCAATGAACACGAAGAACGTCATCGGGGGTTTTGTCGTAAGGAGCGGATATAGATACGGCGTTAATACGATCGTCCCGTACGCGGCGAGTATTTTCAACGTGAAGCTTGCGATTTCATACAAAATCGGCAATGCGATCATGCAACGGAAAATCGTCAATTTCTTCCCCACGAAAACCTTTTTCGGTCGATACAACATAAAGAACGCCAACAGCGTACACATAAACAAGTCGATAAAGATGTTGAACGCCAAAAAGCCCGTACCCGAGACGAGTCCTAAAATCGCGTCCACCGTCTGTACCGCCGTGGCGTGATCGACGCCCATAACAGCGGCGAGACTGTTCGCCATATACCGTTCGTGAATGATGATAAACAACAAATAGAAAATGACGCTTGCGCCGCCGTACAATATCAACATGGACTTGAAGTTCTTCGAGCCGTTCAGAATAGTGGAAAAGGTCGCGAGCAAAAGGAGCGGCATCATCAATTCTTTGAACGTACCCAGTACTGTCGTCGTCGTTGCTGACGGAGCGTGCGCCGGATCCGCTTTCCCGACCAAGACCAATACCGTGGCGATCTGCGCTATGATCATAAATGCCCAGCCCGCGATACGCAAGTGGCGATAGGAGAGCGGCCCGCGATATTTCATATCATTTTCGGGCGTTATTTCATAGAATTTTAATTTCTTCTTTTTCCTTCTCTTTCGCGTTTTTCCCTTTTTGCCGTGCTTTTCGTCAACGACTTCTTCCCTCTCAATCGATTCTTCATCAACGGCTTGCTCCGCAATAGCGGGCGTATCTTCCACGGCGTCGCCGAGTTCGGCGTCCGCCGGAACTTGCGATTCCGGCTCGACTTCTTCGCTTGCTTTTTCCGTCGGGATCGCGTCAATAACGTCCCCTTCTTCAAGCAAAGTCTTTTCATCCATTTCCATTTTTCTTTCCTCCGCGGGATAGTTTTCATCGTTCGTTTCGTGCAAACCCGATGCTATCTGCCGATGATCCGTTATTGTCCTTTTTTGTCATTATATCATATAAAATAAGGATATTTCAAGTTTCATATAAATAAGAATATATAATATGTTTACCCAAAATCCATCCTTGAGTGTTAATACGGAAAGCAACGACCATTATGGTCGCCGCATTTTCAGGGAATGGATTTAAGAATAACTATTTTCTTTCCTTCTTTTCTTTAGCGCGTTTGTCGTTTATTTCCTGCATTTCTTTAGCGGTGATTTTAGTGACGTTATTTTCGTGCGCCCAGTTGACGCAGCCTTGCAGGACGAGTTTTAGGAAGGGTCTCGGGACTTTGACGATCATTTGGAGGGCGTCGTCGGTGAAGGAGACCGATTGGTCGTCGAGGCGGTCTACGGCATAGCGCACGCTGGAGACGTCCACTTGACGGTCCGGGATCCCCACGCCGTCGGGACGAGTGAAGTCGGAGCACCAAAAGGTGGAGGAGTCGCGGTAGCCCCAGTTGGTGGCGAGGGGCATAAAGCGCTTTTTGCCGACGCCGTTGACGATATAGTCATAGTACTCGTCCTTCATCAAGATCTTGTCCACTTTGAGGATAAAGTGCGCGCCGAATTTGCTGGTGATGCCGTTGAAGTCGTGGTAGGGCGGTTCATATTCCTCTTTTACGACGTCGTCTTGCGCGCCGTCTAAAGAGTCCCACCAAGTGCACTCGAAGACCTGCAAGGCTTCGGAGATGATCTTCGGGTACAGTCCGTCTCCGTCGGCGGAGGACAGAGAGTCCTCGGTATGGAAGTCGAATTCGCGCATCTTTTCGGCGGGCGTGTCCCCGGGAAAACCGAGCTTTACGTGGGACGCAAAGTTCTTTTTGCTGTAGGGCAAGAAGTTGATCGTGCACCGCTTGTGGCGCAAAATGCCTTTGGCGGTGTTGGAGGAGTTCCTGCATTCAAGGAGCATAGCGTAGGATTCTTTGCCCGCGATATAGTACGGGAAGACGAGGGAATACGCTCCAAAGGAGGTCGTCTTTCCCTCCTCGTCCAAGGTGCCGATCAGAGTCAGCGGCATCGGGAAGAAAGAGGAGGATTGATAAAAGTTGTCCATAATGCGGACGGAATGGAATGAGTCGTTCATAGGTCTCTCCGAAAATCAGTACTTTCCTACAGTGTACCACGAGAGCGGATTTTTTTCAACGGCGGATCTAGGGGGCGAAAAAAATTTTTTATATAAAAGTCGATTGTCGTCGAAAATGCACAACCCGACCTTTCCTTGCGGAGAAGAAAGATTTATACTATAGGCACAGAAAAGGTCAAAGGAGCGGAGAACATGAAAAAGTATGATTCCGGACAGAAGGGCGCGTTGCTTGCCATGGTTTGTTTTTTGGTATTGGCGGCGGTATTTTTCGCGCTGATCATCGTTTTTTTTCAGTCCGCAGGGGGAGTGTTCACCGCCCTTTGGCTCTTTTCCGTCATTTGCACTATCATTTGCGGGGCGAGATTTTTGACGTTGACGGCGGACAGGGGGAGAAGATCTCCCCATAACAAGTCCTCGCGGATGAGGCGCGAGCCCGGACCGAAGGAGGAAGAAAACGACAAGTCCGATACCCTACGGGAGTTTTTCTTCTACGACGAGACAGACGAATTGTAAAAAGTGCTGACAAATCGCGTTCGGTTTGGTATACTGTACATATGAAGTTTTACGGACTGGAAAAATTATCTTTGGTCGATTTCGACGGGCATACCGCGGCGACCGTATTCACGGGGGGGTGCAACTGGCTCTGCCCCTTTTGTCACAACAGCGGCTTGGTCAGACTCGCCGACTTCCCGTACGTCTACGACGAAGAGGAGATCCTCGACTATCTGAAAAAACGCGCGGGGCTCTTGGACGGACTGGCGATCACCGGAGGAGAACCGACTCTCCATAAGGAGCTCAAAGAGTTCTGCCGCAAGGTCAAAGACCTCGGGTACGACATAAAACTGGACACCAACGGTACGAATCCGGACTTTGTCGCCGATATGATCGAGAAAAAGCTCGTTGATTATTTGGCTATGGACATCAAAAACAGCCGAAAAAAGTACCCGGAGACGGTCGGAAAAGCGGTCGATCAAAACGTCCTGAACGAGACGATCGGACTCTTGAAAGAGCGCGCGCCGGACTATGAGTTCCGGACCACGCTGGTCAAAGAGTTCCATTCGGCGGAGGACATCGAGGACATTTCGGACTGGATCCAGGGGGCGAAAAGGTACGCCCTACAGCACTTTCACGACGAGGGCAACAACCTGGTCGGCGGCTTCCATGAAGTGCCCGAAGAGGAGGCGCAACGCTTCCTTGAGATCGCAAAAAAGAAGATGCGGAACGTCAAACTGAGGGGGTATTGATAGGATGAATCTTTGGCAATATTTGTTGCTTGGCGCGTTCGTTTTGATGTCCCTTGTCGGTTTTCTTTCGATGGGAATAGACAAAAATAAAGCCAGAAAAGGCAAGTGGCGCACGAAGGAGGCGACGCTCTTTCTTTGCGCGGCGTTGTTCGGTGGCGTCGGATCCACGATCGGGATGTTGGCGTTCCGGCACAAGACGAAGCATTGGTATTTCAAGACCTTTTTCCCCATTTTTGCGGCGATCGATATCGCCGTGTTGGTCGTTGGATTGATCTTTTTGGGGAAAATCGCATAGCGGGAGGCAT
>JAFVAC010000082.1 GCA_017476265.1 Clostridia bacterium | reverse complement strand
AGAGGTGTATCAACGTCTGCTTGCAGGCACGCTGATGGAAGGAGAAGCGGACAATCTTTTCGTTCAGACGCAGAGCCTGGAGACGCTGATGACGATGTACCAGTGCGCCATCACCAAACTATGCGCAAGGATAGACGTCGTCAAGGCGGAATACGAGATAAAACACCACCGCAATCCGGTCGAGTATGTCGAGACAAGGATAAAAAAGCCGCTTCATATTCTGGAAAAGTTGAATAGAAAGGGCTACGACTTCTCTTTGGAGAGCATCGTCTATAACCTCAATGACGTCGCGGGGATCCGATTGGTATGTTCTTTCTTGGACGATATCTATCAGGTTGCGGATATGATCCTACACGACGAGACTTTCAAACTGGTCGAGCGCGTAGACTATATCAAGAGCCCGAAGGCAAGCGGTTATCGCAGTCTTCACCTCATCATAGAAGTGCCCATCATCTTCTCCGACGTGGTCCAGAAGATGAAAGTCGAAGTACAATTGCGTACTATGGCGATGGACTTTTGGGCGACTCTCGAGCATCAGATCTACTACAAAAAGGAGATTTCCGACGCCGACAAAAAGATCGCCACCGAATTAAAGGAGTGCGCCGACGTCATCTATGAGACGGACCGACGGATGCACGCCATTCGGGAAAAGTTAAACGAGTTAACAGAGCCGAAAGGCTAAGCATATTCATTTTGTTCCCTCTTTTTTTGGGAAGGGACGTCGGCGTTCGCGTCGGCGTCTCTTCCTTTTTTTGCGTTTATGCAAAAAAAGGAACACTATCAGAGTCGCAACGGTGTTGCGACGGACCCTCCCACCATCCCCATTGCGCTCTCTGAGCGCATAAGCGGATAAAATATAGATGCGTCTTATTTTTGCGTTTATGCAAAAAAAGGAATACTATCAGAGTCGCAACGGTGTTGCGACGGACCCTCCCACCACCTTTACAATTCGTAATTATAGTCTTCGGCGTAAGCCGTCATCCTGACCGTAGGCGACTTAGTCGCCGAAGTGGAAGGATCTCCAATGACGATGCAATATACCCACCGGAAACCATCGCATTCTATAGGGACCCGAGGGGCGTCTGTATCGCTTCCGAATCATTATACCGATGCGTTGTCTGCCGTTCGATTCGGTGGCAAGAGGGCATTTTTTCGATTCTGTTTTAACCCCTTGCAAATGGAAGATATATAGAGTATAATATTTATATTCTACTATAATAGGTGGTCTTTGCCGATATGAAGAGACGGTTGCTTCCGCTCCTGATACTATTCGTTATGATTTGCGCGCTCGGTCTCGTCGGATGCAGCGGCAACGCGTACAAGGTCGAGTTCTTCGACGGCGACGTGTTGCTCTATACCCGTTTGGTCCCGAAGGGTGGATCGTTGATCGATATTCCCGACGTTCCCGAAAAAGAAGGCTTTGTTGGAGACTGGAGCATAGACGACTTCGACGAGATCAACGGCAACCTCCGCGTCTCCGCCGTCTACACAAGATCCCAATACGTCGTCAATTTTTATGTAGAAGAAGACCTCTATCTGACCAGAAAAGTCAACCGCAATTCCCGTCTCACCAACGTACCCGCCGTCCCGGAAAAAGAAGGCTATGCCGGAGCGTGGAGCGTGACGGACTTCTCTCTCATCGATCGGGATATCGACGTCTTTGCCGTCTACACCGTCGCCGACGTCAAAGTGACGTACATGGCGGACGGTCAGGTCTACGCCGTCTCCGACGTCGTCGATGGCGTGACCGTCTATATACCCGATGTGCCCGCATATCCGTATAAGAATTATTCGAGCAACTGGGTCAAGGAAGAAAACGGGACGGAAGAAGCGGACCTGTTACACGTTTCTTCTTCTATGACCGTATTCGCACACTATTATATCACCCTTTCGCTTATCGATAGCGAGGACGAGACGTTGGACGCCGAAATCGACGCGCCGGTCGCGGCACCCGCACACGGAAGACGGGTCGGCTATGACTTTTTGGGTTGGTATGCCGACGCTTCGTATCGCAGTAGGGTGGATTTTCCGCAAGGTTTTTCCGAAAATACGACGCTCTACGCGCGGTGGTTAAAGAACAACTTTGACGAAGGGTTTACGTTCGAGGACGGTGCTCTTACCGGCTATTACGGGACCAATCGGTCGCCGATCGCGCCGTACAAATACGAACAAGCAGACGGGACCGAAGCGTTCGTCACCAAGGTGGCGCCGCAGGCTTTTGAGGGGAGCGACCTTATCGGGATCACTTTGCCGTCCACCGTTACCGAGATCGGCGAATCCGCTTTTCACAACGCATACGATCTCACCGAAGTGATTTTTTCCGACGGCTCCCGCGTCGAGTCCATCGGTATGGACGCTTTCCGCGACTGCCGTAGCTTGACCGGGTTTGCCTTCTCTCCCTTCACCGCCGAGATCGGCGTGGGCGCTTTTTGCGGCTGTTCGGCGGTACGGACCTATCCCGGATTGGAGGACTCCGTCCTTGAGACGATTCCCGAAGACGCCTTCTATGACAATCTCTCCGTCGAGGCTTTCTCTTTGCCCGCTTCGGTAAAAAGCGTCGGCAATAACGCTTTCGGTAACGCTCATTCGGCGAACTTTTCCTTCGCCTCCGACAAGATCGTCTCCGTCGGGACGAACGCTTTTGGCGACTGCTACCGTCTGCGCGCCTTTTACGCGCCGAGTCTGACTTATGTCGGAGAGGGGGCTTTTTCCGGGTGCAGGAGCCTGACCGAACTCACCGTCACTTCCGACAGACGTCTCGGCTTCTTGTTCGGAGAGGAGTCCGCAGAGTACTTTTACGATTTTCTGTCGCCGGCGGACTCGGAGCGCGATTGGTTGCCCAAGTCCCTTCGTACCGTAACCGTCACCGCCAACCCCAAGACCGATACGACCCCGGCGGGGACCCTCGTCTCCTATGCCTTTTTCGGCGCTAAGTCGGTCAAGTCGGTAGACATACGAGGCGTCAAGGTGATACAAGAGTCCGCATTCAGAATGATCGACGAGCCGGAAGACGCCGCCATTTCCATCTCTTTACCGAGTGGTTTGACCGATATAGGCGACTATGCTTTCTACGGCAGGTCGGACCTGAAAGAGATATCCCTTCCCGCTACCGTCGAACATATCGGACGGGAGGCTTTTGCCGGGCTGGACGGCTTGGAGAGCGTCACTATCGCCGACAACAACGCCCTTGCTTCGGTGGACGCCTTTGCCTTTTCCGGGACGGGGTGGTTCGCCGACTTCAACGGCGTAGTGCGACTGGGTAGAGTCGCGCTCGGCGTGTCCGACCGTATCGGCAGATACGAATTGTCGGAAGAGGACTTTGTCGGAGTGGATACCGTTGCGCCGAAGGCTTTTTACGGCAACAATCGTTTGAACAAAATTGCGCTTTCCCCGAGCGTTCTGCGCGTCGGAGACGAAGCGTTTGGCTATACCTATCTGCAAGAGATAGCCTT
>JAFVAC010000081.1 GCA_017476265.1 Clostridia bacterium | reverse complement strand
TATATTATTATGCGCGCATATCGCGCGTGCGCTCATTGGCGCGTGCGTGGATATAGACGGAGAGTACTATGAAAAAGACGACGGGTATTATTTTTGCGATTATTTTGACGGTGGCGCTGTCGCTGACGCTCTTTGCTTGCGGTAGTAGCGGCAGCTCCGTTGACTATTCCAGGATAGACAATGTCACCGTGGACGAGTCGAGCATAGAAGAGGGCTTTTTGCTTTCGGAGTTCGACATCTCCAAGGTCAAACTCAACGTACAGTATTTTTCCACCGTCGAAAACGGCAACGAGGTCGAAGGCGAGATCGTACAGGTCCCCGTCACTATGAATATGGTCAAAGCCGAAGACAAAGCCAAACTCCGCGTCGGTGGGACCAAAACCATTCACATCGTAGCGTACAGCCGGTTTGAATTGGAGTTCACCCTTACGCTTTACGAAGACGCCGTCGTCACTTACAAAGTCGTCTTTTTGGACGAGGACGGCAGTCCGTTGCAGGCGCGCGGCGACCAGACCGGGTACACCCAGTACGTCGCGGCGGGCGGCAAGGCGATCGCCCCGACCCTTCCCACCAAGACCGGCTATACCTTTGTCGGTTGGCGCGACAGAGACAGCGGAAGAATGTCCTCTTATGACAATATCTCCAAAGATACCACCTTCGTCGCCGTCTATGAAAAGAACGTCTTTAAGGTCAGCTATTACAGCAGAGTGGAGGGCAAGGACACCTTGATCTCCACCGCCAATGTCCCGCGTGAAGGAAACGCGCTCGATTACGCTCCCGAGATCCCCGTCCTCGTCGGCTACAGCAACGGCAGATGGGACGACGAAGCGTCGATGAAGTCGGTCACCGGCGACAAAAACTTTTACGCAGTCTATGACAAAGACCAGGTCAGCGTGGGCTTCACCTATAAGAGATTTTCCGCCAACGACGAGACCGATTTCGTCAAGTACGACGTCGGTGGTCAGGTCCTCAATCCGCCCGGAGCGGAATATTCCGGCTTCAAGTTCGTCGAATGGCGCGTCAACGGCAAAAAGGTCTCCTTCCCGTATGCCGTCACCGCGGAGGTCGTCTTCGAGGCATACTATATTCCCGTCGCCAGCGGCAATTCCGGTCTCTCCTATACCGAAAATCACGAGACGGAAGGCGTCACCGTCAGCGCTTACGCAGGGGAGGAGCACATAGTCGTCATCCCCGAAAACGTGCGCGTCGACGGGACCGTCTACGACGTGACCGAGATCGGCGCGGGCGTCTTCAAGGACAGCGCCGTCACCGACTTCGTCGTCAGCGAAAACAACGAGTACTTTATCACCGAGGACAACGTCCTCTTTAACCGCGCCAAGACCGTCCTTCTTGCGTACCCCGCGGGCAGGACGGAATCCGCGTACGTCATTCCCGATTCCGTCACCACCGTCGCCCCTTACGCTTTCTACGGCGCGAGCAGCCTCCGCTCGGTCGTCCTCGGCGCCAACGTGGCGTCCATCGGCGACTATGCCTTTGCGAATTGCTCCGCGCTTGCGTCCTTTGCGATAAACGGTTCGGTCAAGTCCATCGGCGACTATGCCTTTGCCGTCGAAGGAATGGAGAGCGCCATGACGGAGTTCACCTTCTCCGCGGACTCCACTCTGACTTCGGTCGGTAGATACGCCTTCGCCGGATTGAGCGGGATCTCCTCCTATGCTCTTCCGTCCTCCCTTGCTTCGATCGGAAGCGGTGCCTTTTCCGGCAACAAGTCCCTCGTCTCCGTTAGTGCCGTCAACAACGGCTTCTTCCGCGTCAGCGGCGGCGCACTGTATTCGGCGGACTATTCGACCTTGTACGTCTATCCCGCGCTTTACGACGGATTGGAGTACCCCCAAGTGGAGATCAACGCCCGCTGCTCCCGCGTCGTCTCCGGCGCCTTCAGCTACGCCGCGATAGAGAGCGTCATAGCAAGCTCTCAGATCACGCTCGAGTACGAAGCGTTCGACTGCCCCACGCTCCGCTATTTCCGTCTCATAGACGCTCTCGATATGGAATTCAGCGGTCGCTCTTTCAGCGACAATATCCCGGCGGAGATCGTCGTCCCGGTCGGGGCGAGTAGCCTCCACGACCGTCTGAAAGAGATCTCTGCGTTCGAGCCCTCCGTCCGTTATCAACGTGTGGACGAGCCCTCCGTGCGGTCGTATTTCTCCGATTATTTCTATGAACAGTATTACTACGAGACCTCCGGCGGCACCAGAAACGTGGGCGTCCGCATTTTGGGCACTCGCCTTGACAATACGACGCTCTCTTTGCCCGACACGCTCAACGGTAACACCGTCACCGCCATCGCGGACAAAGCGTTCTATGGCAATCTGTTTATTACAAGCGTTACTCTTCCCGTCGGATTGCAGAGCATAGGGGAGGAAGCGTTCTTCGGCTGTAAGAATCTTGTCTCCGTTGACTTCGGTACGGAAATAACCTCGATCGGAGACAGAGCGTTCGCCGAGTGTTCGGCTTTGACGGACTTGATCGACAAGTGCGACGGATTGGAGTCCTTCGGGACCGACGTCTTCCGAAATACGCCTTTCCTGACCGACGCTTCCGATGAGTTCGTAACCATCGGCAACGTACTCGTCCGCTACAACGGTTACGATACGACCGTCGCCGTACCCGCAAGAGTGGAGTATCTCGCTACCGACTCTTTTACCGGCAAAGGACAGATCACTTCGATCGCGTTCGTCGGCAACGGACTTCGGACGATCGACTCGTTCGCCTTCCAGTATTGCACAGGTTTGGTCTCCGTCAATTTTCCCGAGTCTTTGCGTTCGGTCAAAAAAGACGCCTTCTATGGTTGCGAAAATCTTTTCGTCGTCACCTATGAGGTCCGCTCCGATGACGTCAATCTGACGGTAGACGCCGAGGCGTACCCGACTGTTTGGTACGATGTGACGCAAGTCTACACCGATACCGAAAAGTACACTCTGACATATCGCGTGGACGCCACCGAGAGCCACCGTGAGACCGGGGTTGCGTTTACCGCGCCGTACGCCGTCGAAAACACTGCCAAGGTCCGTTACGCCGGCTGGTACGAGGTCAACGAGTCGGGCGAGATAACGGACGTCCTCGCCACCTTCCCCATGAGACTGACGGGAGACTTCGTCCTCGCGGCAAAACGTATCGACGCTTCCGCCAGTTCGGACGGACTGGTCTATCGCTATGTGGAGGAAACAGACTCCTACGCCGTTAGCGATTACGTCGGCGTAGACGATTACGTCATCGTCCCCGCACAGTACAAAAATCGTTACGTCCGCTATATCGATAGTTATGCCTTCATCCGTCGTCCCACGATACGCTATGTGGAATTGCCCAATCGTCGCTCTTCCGACGGTAGTATTTTGTCCGAGATCGACGGCATCGGCGCCAATGCTTTCCACGGGACCGAGTGGTACAACGAGTTCAACGGTGACTTCATCACGATCGACGACTACCTCATTCGTTATACCGGTACGGCGGACACCATCTATATCCCGGACGGAGTGACTCGTCTCGCCGAAGGGGCTTTCGCCAACAACTCTTCCGTCAAGACCGTGGTCTTCCCGACGGGTTTGACTTCCGTCTCCGACGACGCCTTCCGCGGTTGCAGTTCCTTAAAGAAAGTCGTCTTCCCGTCCACGTTGACCGAGATCGGCTATGCCGCTTTCTCCGATTGCGTCTCTTTGGACGAAGTCAACTTCTCCGATTGCCCCGGACTGACCGTCATAGCCTACGACGCCTTTGAAAACACCGCTTGGCTCAACGATTATATCGACAGTTGCGTCATGATAAACTCCATTCTGTATCGCTATCTGGACAATCCGGACGTGCACGAACTGCACATCTACAACGGCGTCTCTCTCATCAACGAGCGCGCTTTCTACAACAACGTATATCTCCGTAGCGTCCACGTCCCGCAGAGCGTGTCCGCCATCGGCGAGTCCGCTTTCGAGGGGAGTTCGGTCTCCGCGATCAATATTTTCGCCGGAGGGAGCGAGCTCAGCGCCATCCGTAAGGACGCTTTCAAAGACTGCGTCAATCTTTCCATCATCGACCTGACGTTGTCGGCGGGACTGACCTACATCGGAGAAGGCGCTTTCTCGGGTTGTTACTCCTTGCGTGACGTCACCATTCCCGCTACCGTCACCGAATTGGGCGAGGGCGTGTTTATGAATTCAGGGCTCCGCACCGTCAACTTCGCCTCCGGCAGCCGCTTGACCAAGATCTCCGTGTCGGCGTTCAGCGAGTGTTCTTCTCTGTTCTCGGTCAATTTCTCCGGGACGAGTGCCCTTACGATCATCGGCGACAGAGCTTTCTACGAGTGTACCGCCTTGCGCGACTTCAACAATCTGAACGGATCCATCACGACGATAGGGGACTACTCCTTCTACAACTGCGTCGGACTCACCAACTTCTCCGTCAATGCGAATTCGCTGCGTGAGATAGGGGACCTCGCTCTCGAAAACGTGGGCTATGTCCGCGGCAACAATAGGAATATGGTCGTCTTGGGCAACATCCTCATCAAGTACAACGGCTTTGAGACCGTGGTGGAGATCCCCTCCAACGTGACCTCGATCTACAACGCCGCCTTCAAAGGAAACACCCGTATCACCGAGATCATCTTCCCGACCAACTCCGCCGTCACTTCCATTAACGCCGAAGCGTTCTACGGCTGTACCAACCTTGCGGAGATCAACTTCCCCGTGAGCGTCGTCAGCGTGGGCGAGAACATGATGACCGGCACGGAGTGGTACGAAAACAAGTTGAGAAGCGGCGAGGAGTACATCACCATCGCCAATACCCTCGTCAAGTACAACGCGTCTTTGATCAAACAGGCGGTCTTGCCGGATACGGTACAGGTCATCAACGGCGGCGCCTTTGCCGGGACCTCGGTCTACGATATTTTGGTGAGCGACAGCGTATACCTTATTAAAGACGGCGCTTTCGACGGGATAGATACCTCCGTCTACGCCGACTGGACCGTCACGATGGAGAGCGAAGATCCGCCCACGTTGCAACTGACCGATCCCGAATCGTTCAGCGCGAAATATATCTTGTTGCCCGACGAAGCGACGATGGACGGCTATCGTCTGGACGCGAACTGGGGAGAACTCTACAGCAAGATGATAGTCCCCGCAAGAGTCCGCGTGACCTTCTCGATCAACGAGAGCAAAGGCACTCCCATTTCTCCAATCACCACCAACGCGATCTACTCCGAGATCGACGTGGAGACCAAGACCTCGGACGACCTTACCTATATCTTCGTCGGGTGGTATCTGGATGAAGAGATGACAGAAAAGGTGGTCTATCCTCTGATCATGCCCGACGGCGGCGTCAAGGAGATGACCCTGTTTGCCAAGTTCACCGACAACAGCCAGGGCAGCAACGCCCATCTGTATGAAGTCTCCGACGACGAGATACGCCTCTATGGGTTTGAACTCGACGCCCAGGGCAACGTGGTCGATTCCGACAGCAAGATCGTCGTCATCGGCTATCTCGGAGACTCCGTTATGCATACCGTCGGCAGTGGGTATTATCTCGACGAGACGGGACACTACGTCTATGACGGCGTGATATACGACTACGTCGATAACCCGGGAGAGAACGTCGATCGCTACTCTCACCGCGGAGCGTTCGAGAATCATACAGAACTGGTGGAAGTC
>JAFVAC010000080.1 GCA_017476265.1 Clostridia bacterium | reverse complement strand
GCCTTCAAATACGTTCCCAAAAACACGCCGATGATAAAAGTCGTCCAAGTCGCAGACGACGTCCTCCACAACAGCATCGTTGGGATCACCGACATCGTTGTGCGTCCCACTCTCATCAACCTCGACTTCGCGGATATCGAGACCGTCATCAAAAACAAAGGCACCGCGCATATCGGTATCGGCAGAGCCAAAGGGGAGAACAGGATCATGGAAGCCATTCGACAAGCCGCCGCTTCGCCGCTTTTGGAGAGCAATATCGACGGCGCGACCGAGTTGATCGTCAGCGTCATCGGCGATATGAATATGAGCGCCGAAAAAATGGAAGAAGCGTTGAGCCTGATTGCCGGAGTCGTCGCCCCCGGCGCCAACATTATCCAAGGTTTTGGCGTAGACAACACGCTCAAAGACGAAGCCATCGTCACCGTGATTGCTACCGGGTTCGACAGCGTCCCGGTCGAAAAAGCCGACCCCACCGCTTATATCGTCAACGAGCCCGTCTCTCCCGCCGCACCGTCCAATGACGATCTCCTGCAGGGGATGAGCGCGACCACGAATGCGGCGACGCCCAAAGAAGAAACCGTCTACACCACCGAGCGCACTTCGGCGGAGCCCGACTTTATACGTCGTCTGCGCGAGCGCGGCAATAGATAAACTTATTAATAAGTATTTTTACTGGGCAAGTTCGATAAAAAGGACTTGCCTTTTTTTATTTTCGTCAAAATTCTCCTTCCGTTTTCCTTTATTCTATCGGTATGGTCGTATATTACGAAGTGGTTTTTTTGTCGGATGCGGTGATGGACGGATTTTTGCTTTGCTTGTCGTCCGCCGTCTTAAAATTGCCTTTACGTCCGCATAGATTGTTCGTATCAGCCTGTGTCGGAGGGGGGATCTCTTTATTGTGCGTTTTATTCCCGGCATACAAAGTCTATATGTTCCTTGTAGGTTTATTGATTCTTCCGGCCCTCGTGAAAAAACACGCGCGCATTAAGGAATATCTTTCGGCGGTCTTAGCGTTTTTGGCTGCCGGCGCGGTAGTAGCCGGGTTGTCTGTCGCGCTGATATCTCTCGGTATAGATCGGACGGAACTCTTTTTCGGGAAGACGCCCATTCTTGTGGGTTCGAGCGGTATACTCGCCGTCGTATTCGTCGCTCGTATGCAAAAGAATCTTCCGTCGATCAGAAACAAAAACGAGTATTCTCTTTCCGCTTTTTTGGCTACGGGCGGGAGAGAAATCCGATTCAGCGCGTTTTACGACAGCGGCAACAGAGTCTATTCCGACGACGGGAAGAGAGTCGTATTCGTCTCAGACTCGGGTTATGCAGGTCTTGTCAAAGAAAAAGAAGAAACGTTGTCTTTTCGTACTGCGGGAGGAGTGTGCACGTCTAAAATGACTCCGGCGGAACTTCGTGTTTGTTACGCCGACGGTAAGTGCGCCCTGTACCAAGTCATGGTCGCTTCCGCTCGACAACTGAAATCGGATCGATTGATTTTGCATGGAGAAATGGGAGGTATTTGATCGATGAGGGAATTTTTCAGACGTATATGGAAAATGATGATCGAGTTTTTCCAAGAGGATAAAGAACTAAACTATATCTCTTCTCTTCCGACGCCTCTGTCCGCCGAAGAAGAGGCGGAAGCCGTTAAATTGTCCGAAGCGGGGGACCTTAACGCGCGGAATAAGCTTATTGAGCATAATTTACGCCTTGTCGTCTATATAGCGAAACGATTCGATAATACGGGAATAGAAGTGGACGAACTGATTTCCGTCGGGACGATGGGACTCATCAAAGCGGTAAAAAGCTATGACAGTGAAAAAAAGATAAAACTTGCGACCTATGCCTCCCGATGTATAGAAAACGAAATATTGATGTACCTACGAAAAATGACCAGGCTCCGAAGCGAAGTCAGTTTGGAAGAACCGCTTAACGTAGACAAGGAGGGGAATCAACTCGTCCTGTCCGACGTACTCGGCACAGAGCCTGATATGATCCTGAAAGAAGCGGAAAGCAAGGTGGAGACCGATATTTTACGTCGCCTTTACGACTCGCTCGACGAAAGAGACAAAGAGATCGTCAGCCTTCGTTACGGGCTCTACGGACGTGAGGAAAAAACGCAAAAAGAGATCGCCGATATGATGAATATATCTCAGTCCTATATATCCCGACTGGAAAAAAAGATCCTTGCAAAACTGAAAAAAGAATTCGCCAAGTGCGAATAGTTGACTATAAGAATAAGTTTTTTTTGATTGCAAATACTTCCTGTTGTATACATAGGAGGTATTATGTCAAACAAAGTAGTTATTACCGGGCTCAACACCGACGATTTACCGAGGTTGACCGGCAAAGAGACGCAGGAGATGCTACTCCGTATCAAAGCCGGAGAGACTTTTCTGAAAAAACCCTTTTTAGAGGGGAATATGCGTCTTGTCCTCAGTATGGTACAGCGGTTCCACACCGACAAAGAGAGCGCGGATGACCTGTTTCAGGTCGGTATGTTGGGACTTATCAAAGCGCTCGACAACTTCGACGTCAGCCTCAACGTGCGCTTTTCCACCTACGCAGTACCCATGATCTGCGGCGAGATCAGGCGTTATATCCGAGAAAATAGCGGTTTTAAGGTCGGCAGAGGGCTCAGAGACGTCGCTTATCGCGCGATGCAGGCGAGAGATCGATTGGAGATCGGACGATCAAAGGAAGCGACATTGACCGAGATCGCCGCGGAAATAGCCGTCCCGGAGTACGAAGTCGTCAGTGCTCTCGACGCAATAACCGAACCCGTCAGTCTGTACGACGCCGCGTACGGTGAGGAAGATGGGACGATGATCGTCGATCAGGTGAGCGACGGAAAGAGTTTTGAAAGGATCCTCAATGGGGCCACTTTGCGTGAAGAATTGTCAAAACTCCCTCCAAAAGAGCGAGACGTCCTCTATATGAGATACTACGAAGGGCGCACGCAGACCGAGATATCACAAAAGTTACAAGTCAGTCAGGCACAAGTCAGCCGATTGGAAAAGAGTGCTATCGGCAGACTGAAAGAAGTTTTCTGAACGTAGACAGGCATAACAACGATACCCGGGACATATAGTAGTCCCGGGTATTTTTTTCGGAGGGGAAATGGAACCGATCGACTACACTTTTTGCGAACTAAGGGAAAGAGAGATCATCAATGTTACGGACGGAAAAAGGCTGGGCAAACTGTCGGATATGGCTTTTCATAACGGCAAGATCGTCGGCTTGATCGTCCCCGGAGAAAAGAAGCTATTAAAGAATCTGTCGGGTGGGGACAATATCTACATACCTTTCGGATGCGTGCTGAAAATCGGGGACGACGTCATTCTTGTGGACTTGCACAACGAACGCGCTTCCGAAGCGATCGGAACTCCGAGAATCGGCATAGGGGCTCCTTAAAATAACTTTACAACGAAAAAAAAATAGTTTATACTATTATTTATAAAACGAGGTAACGGATGAAGTGTATTTTTTGCGGACATTTGGAAAGTAAAGTCGTGGACTCCCGATTGAGCGAAGACGGTTCTTCTATCCGTCGAAGAAGAGAGTGCCTTAACTGCGGCAAGCGCTACACCACTTACGAAAAAGTGGAAAGTTCTCCGGTTTTAGTCATCAAAAACAACGGCAATCGACAAATGTTCGATCCGACCAAGGTGAAGATGGGCATTATGAAGGCTTGCGAAAAGCGTCCCGTCCCTATGGTCAAGATCGAAAAACTGGTCGCCGATATCGAGAGACAAGTCCACAATTCTCTCGCGCAAGAGGTCACCAGCAAAAAGATCGGCGAGATGGTCATGGAGGGACTGAAGGAGCTCGATGACGTCGCTTACGTTCGTTTTGCTTCCGTCCACCGTGAATTCAAAGATATCAACACGTTCTACAGTGAGATCAAGCATTTAGTGCATGATAAGAAGACAAATGACGATGAATGAGTTCGTCGTAGAGGGCAAGGGACTGAAACTTTCCGTAGCGATCAGGACGCGTTTCCCGAAAATGCAATACGGGACTTTGCAAAAGTTGTTCCGCAAAGGGGACGTCCGTCTGAACGGGACCAAAATTTTTTCCGACAAGTTCGTCAACGCGGGAGATATCGTCCGCGTTTTTTATGAGGAAGAACGCATTCGGCCAAAACTTTTATTTGAAGACAAGCACGTCGCCGTCTTTTACAAACCTCCCAAAATCGCCACTGTCGGCGAGAACTCTTTCGAGGAGGATGTAAGGCTGGATTATCCGTCGTATATTGCCTGCCACAGATTGGACACCAATACCGACGGATTGGTCGTATTCGGTAAGGATGCCGAGTCGGCGGAGGCGGTCAAAGCAGCCTTCAAATCGCACTTGATCGAAAAACACTATCTGACTTTTGTTTTCGGCGAAGTCACGCAAAAAAAACGCGCGGTGGCTTATCTAAAAAAGGATGAACGTCTCGGCGTTGTCAGAATATATAACGAAAAAACGTCCGGCGCCGCAAAAATCGTCACCGACTATGGACCCATCGCCGCATACAAAGATTCGACCTGCTTGGACGTCTCCATCGTCACCGGCAAGACCCATCAGATACGGGCGCATCTTGCGCACGAAGGGTTCCCCGTCATCGGAGATCCGAAGTATGGTAAAAACGACGTTAATCGCGCTTTCGGTAAGTCATATCAAATGTTGACCGCATACAAACTGATTTTTCATACCGAAAGCGGTCTTTTGGCGAGTCTTAACGGTCAAGAAGTCACTCTCGACGTCCGCAAGATGATCGCCGACTTCGAAAAGTCGCAGAAAGTTTAGTTATTTTTCGTCAACCTCAGCCTTGATTCGACATATAGTAATAGGACAGGTCGAGGTGTTTTTGATTTTAGAAGGTTTTTTCGCGCTCCTTTCCGGTTTGATGTTGTTTTCTTCCAGACTGGACACTACGCACTCCTTTCCGCATCCGCTTTCTCCGGAAAAAGAAGCGGAATATTTGAAAAAGTACAAGGAAGAAGGGGATATCGAAGCGCGAAACATCTTGATAAAGCATAACCTTCGTTTAGTCGTTTTTATAGCCAAAAAGTACGTCAACTATCCTGACCCGGACGAACTTGTCAGTATAGGCACGATGGGACTGATGAAAGCGGTCAATTCTTTCGACACGGCAAAGGGGTCGCAGCTGGCGACGTATGCCTCCCGTTGTATCGAAAACGAGATCCTGATGACTATGCGCAGTTATAAAAAGAGAGCGCAGGACGTCAGCATTTACGATAGCGTAGGCTCCGACAAGGACGGCAACGATATACCGATCATCGACCTTTTGCAGACGGAGGAAGAGGACGTATACAAAAGACTGGACGGAGAACTGACGAAAAGAACGCTGTTTTCATTGATCGACAAATATCTTACCGAAAGAGAGAAAGATATCATCGTCAAAAGATACGGGCTGAAAGGGGGCGAACCCAAGACGCAACAAATGATCGCCGACGAGATGGGGATTTCACGTTCGTACATTTCAAGGATAGAAAAGAAAGCGTTATTGAAGTTAAAAGAAGGGTTTTCAAGAGAAAAAATTCTTCCCTACTAAAAGGGAAGAAGATCAAAAATAGGGTGGCTGAGACGGTCTGTAAGCCGAGTTCTGTCGAGGACGGTCATCTGTCTAGGCGATCCGTTACCGGATAGCTCAAGCGATTTTTGAAACGCGCCGGGCAAGCGTATCGTTTCTTCTCTTGCATCGAGCGGAGTTTACACGGCCAATTTCGTTGCCGAACTGCCGGTGCGCTCTTACCGCACCTTTCCACCCTTGCGTAAAACAGGTTTTACGCGGTTTATTTCTGTTGCACTGTTCTTAAAGTCGCCTTCAGCGGGCGTTACCCGTCGCCATGCCCTGTGATGCTCGGACTTTCCTCATCTTGCGATGCGACCGTCCGACCGTCTTAGCCGTCCACTATCATACCACTTCCGATCGATTATTTCAAGTATAACGCGCGATTATTTCGTCGATACTTTTGTTATCAAATATTTATCGGAGCCTTATGACAGGACTTATCATCGGCGTATTTGCCTTTTTGTTTTGTATCAGTTGCATTTTTCTCGTCTTAGACCGTAAGCGCGCTTATCCGGTTGACAATCGGATGACGTTCCTTCCAGACGACTCGCTTGTCGATTCCATTCGGGAGTTTTTACGCAATGCCGACGTCGTCGACGACGGTGTGGGCGTTCGTCCGTCAAGTCTTATGCCGGTCATCAACAGGGAAAAGAGGGCGATCAATAAAAAGGTGCGCTTGTCTCGCCCGCTTACCGACGCTGAAAAATGGTTTGTCGAGAACTATTATCTCGTATATCGCTACGCTTACGGCAAGACCGACTCAATGCGTTCGCTTCCGCATACCGACGGTGTGCCGAGGGTGGTGGCTTTAGCAAAACGCGTCCTTAACGGCTCGCTTAACGGACTCACCAAAGAGAGAATAGAAAAAGTGGCTGAAGTCGTAGCGGGAGTAGACGGACTGACCTATGCCGAGGTGCATTCGTTCGAGGACGCAGTAAGATACGCCGTTCTGGAACAGATATTTATTCTGTCGAAGCGCTTATTATACGCCGACTATTGCCGAAAAAAGGCGTATAAAAGTCAATTTAATGAAAAACTGCTCAAAAGTCCGACGTATGTCAGGACGCTCTTTAAGATCGGACTTTTGACGCAGGAGCAAAAGGACAAGATCAAAAAAAGGGGACTCGAAGAAAAAGAGTCCATCGTCGAATACAATCAAGTCTTACAAAAAAACGCCATGATGGCAAAGACACTTTTTTCCGCTTTGCGTGAAGTCGGCGATTACCTACCGCCGCAGAGAGGTTTGGAATGTCTGTCTTCGTATCGGGTACTCAGTAAAACAGTCGATCTATCGACCGTCAGCCTGTCCACCAGACTACTTTATTGTGAAACGATTGAAAAAATCGCGCGTTCTTTGAGAGTAAACGAAGGATATTGCGCCAAGAAAGCGATAGAACTTGCCGAAAAGTTGCATGAAGATGTCTCGATCATCCTTTTTGATAAAAAAAGAGAGCTTTGTCATTATGTCCGAAAGGGTAAGATCGCAAAAAACAGGTCAAATTCCACCTTTCTCCAAAGAATTTACGTTGCTTCGATCCTGTTATTCACCGCAGCGTCGGCTGCCTTGATCGGCTATTTTATCGATATCGTCTTAGGAATACTGTCTTTTTTGCCGTTGTTATTCGTCGTCGAAAACGTACACAATTATCTATTGTCCTTTCTCGGTAAGCAAAACGCAGTTCCGGCCTGTTCTTATGACGAGATACCGCTACAACACAGTCTTGCCATCGTGATCAGTGAGTTCATATCGACCAAAGAACAGTTCATACAAAGTTTATCCCATGCGGATAGAGTCCATCGCTCGAACGGTGGAAAAAACGTAGAGACGATTTTGCTCGTGGATACCCCCGGAGGCGATCTCGGGAATAGCGATTTAGACCGAGAAGTCGTCGATTATTTGGAAAATAACAGGCAAGAATCGGGACTCAACGTCTTTCTCCGCAAAAAAACGTGGATAGACGATAGGTATCAGGCAAAGGAGCGAAAAAGAGGTGCGATCCTCGCCATCAACAAGCTTTTTGTCACGGGAAAAGAGGATGATTTTTATTACATTTACGATAAAAACTATTTTTCGCCGACCTACGTTATGACGCTTGACGCCGACAACGAACTCTTACCGAAAGAGTCGTTGGAAGCAGTCAACGCTATGGCGCATCCGTACAATCAAAGGTTTTCGCTTCTCGCTTTCCACAGTCGTTACAACTTGTATTCGATGAAAACTCCCTTTTCCGAACGGTTTTTATCGGAAAGCGGTTGCGAGCGGTATCCCACGTTTTCCGGGCTGTACTATTCCTTATTCAAGAGGGATATCTATTGTGGGAAAGGGATATACCGGCTCAAGAATTTTTATAACGCTACGGAGGACGTCTTTCCTTCGGGGAGGATCCTATCGCACGATATTCTGGAAGGAAGCGTCATAAAAACGGCTTCCGGTCCGACGGTCTTCGAGGACGCCCCGCTTGGATTCTTGTCGGATCGAGAGCGGAAAAAAAGATGGATGAGAGGGGATATTCAGCTTTTACCCTTCGTTTTGGGGCGATGGAAGAACGACGAAGGGAAAAAATGTCGCGTAAAGATAGAACCGCTCAATCGATTCATTATGCTGAAAAATATCATGGCGGTTCTGAAAGAGACTTTTCTTCTCGCAATCGTCATATATGGTTTATTTTCGGGGCTGAACGCTCTTATTACGGCGTTAGGAATATATCTTTTGCCGTATGCGATCAACGGGATCAAGATACTCAGGCGACTGGCTACCGGAGACTTGCCGGCTTTTATTGCACTGGAAACGGTAAAGAATGTCCTTAATATGCTGGAAGATCTTTTGATGTTGCCCTATTATGGAATAAAAAACAGTTTGATTTTCTTTCAGACCTTGATAAGAATGGCAAGCGGGCGGAATCTTTTGGAGTGGAAGACTTATTACTCGTCGCAAAAGACTCGATCGATGTCCTCCTATGCTCGTTCGTTCTGTCTTCCGGTTGTAGCTATGACAATCGTAAGCGGTTTTTCCGTGGGCTTTTTGGGACTTTTCGGTATATGGGTGTGCGCTTATACCATTCTTTGCGGCACAGTGTTTATCGAATTGTATTTATCTTCCAAGGAAAGAAAGGAAAGGACGGCGAGTACAGAAGAGCGCGCTATGGTACGTCGATATGCGGAAAAGACCTATAAGTACTTTTCTCATATACAGTCTTTCGGCGCGATCATCCCCGATAATCTGCAAATAAAACCCTACAAAGGTCCGGCGATCATGACTTCCCCGACCAATATCGGCTTTTCTCTTTTGTCGCACGTCTGCGCATGCAGACTCGGATTAATTTCTTTTGAGGAAGCCTCCTTTTTGATCGATCAAATCTTGTCCGAAGTCGAAAAGTTACCCAAATGGCGTGGAAACCTTTATAATTGGTACGACGTAAGGAAAAAAGTCCCTATGAATGAATTTGTCTCCAGCGTTGATTGCGGTAATTTTTGCGCAGCGCTCGTCGTGACGAAAGAATTCTTTAGATCGCACAACGATGCTGTGGGCGCGATGAAGTGCGAGTTGCTTTTGCAGCAAGGGGACATAAAGGCGCTTTACGACGAAGGAAAAAACCTGTTTCGGATCGGTTTTGACGGAACCAAGCTCGTCGGATATTATGACCTCTATAATTCCGAGAGTAAAATTTTGAGCGTGATCTTTTTGGCAAAATACAAAAATAATAAAAACTTTTCCTCATTGGCAAGGGATTTCCTTTCCGTGAACGGAAAGAACGTACTTCTCAGTTGGAGCGGTACCGCTTTTGAGACGCTCATGCCGGAACTGTTTATCGATTCTCCGAAACATTCCGTCTCTTACGATACGGCGTCGATCAACGTAAAACAACAAATAAAAAATCAATACGCCGGATTATGGGGAATAAGCGAAAGCGGTTTTTATAAGTTTGACGATCAGCAAAAATACGCTTATCATGCGTTCGGTATAGAAAAACTGGCGCTGAGAAGTGAAAGACAGAGGGGAGTCGTGGCACCCTACGCGTCTGCGCTCGCTCTGTCGTATGACTATACCGCCGTCTTGGAGAACTTGCGACGACTGGAGAAGCAAGGCGTACTCGGTGAGTACGGCTTTTACGAGGCTGTCGATATCGACGCGGGGCAGAACGTCGTCTCGTCTTTTATGTCCCATCATCAGGGAATGATCCTATGCGCAATGACGAACTTTCTCTGTGACGACGCGATCAAGAAATACTTCTTTTCAGACAAGGATGTCGGTGCCGTTATGCCGATTTTCAATGAAGTGGGACCTTCGACAAAAAATCAAATCAAAAGGGTCGAAAAGAGAGGAAAACGGGCATATTACGAAAAACAATATTCTAAAATTCACGATAATTCAGAACAATTTTTTCATACTGTCGCGATTACGGACGGTGGGTTTTCAGCGCTTATCTCTTCGGATGGCAAGATCGATCTGAAGTGCGGAGACAGATCGATCACCGTTCCTTCCACTTCCTTTTACGACGCGACAGGTCCGATATTTGTTTTCGGTCAAGACGACTCTTTAGTTTCTCCTACGTATTTGCCGTTCTCGAATACGGAAGGCATTGATAAAAAGTTTTCGTTTGACGGGCGTTCGGTAAAATATTTTGATGAAAGAAAGAACGTATCAATGGAAGTTGCTCTTCTGAACGGATTAGACGCTGTCGTTTTGCGAGCGGACTCCTGTCATTTTGATCGTATCTTCTTTCATTCGTCGATTTGTCTTACCGATCGGGATGCGTATGACTCGCATCCGGCTTTCAACGGGCTTTTTATCGACGTGACCACGATGAACGATCTCGCCGTTTTTCGTCGTAGGGATCGGTCCGGTCAGATCGCCGATTATTATATGGCGGTGCGCGTATCCGGCGTTAAAAATCTCGTTTGGGAAAACAACGATATGAATTTTATCGGTAGAACGAAGGATCTGGCCGGCGCAAAACTGTTCCGATCTATTGCAAAGAAGTCGTCTGACGATCGGTATTCCGATATTCTTCCCGGTTTTCTCTATCCTTCCGAAGGGGATGTCTTGTATCCGTGTATCGGTTTTTACGGTGAAAAAGACGGCACCGACTGCCAGGTGGTCATGATGACGGGAGCCGATCGGGATAGGCTATTGACCGTTATCCGCTCTTTGCCTGTCGACACGTATGGTTTTTCTCGCTTTTCCGCCGACGGCGCTGCGTTGTCACCTTATACGCAGGATCTTCTTTTGGGTGAACTTTTGTTTCGTCCTTATGATAACGAGGTCCTGTCCACGATCAAGAAAATGGGGCTGCAAGATGATTTTCGTCAGAAGACTTCTTTGAAAAAGTTACTTGTCTATACCTATTCCGAAGAGAAAAGCCCATATTTTCAAGATTTTTTGACAGTTCTTTCCGACTTGCGCCTTTTGAAAATCGATGTGACCGTCGGAGTACTGTTTCGAGATACTACGGACAATAACGTCATTTCCTATGTAAAGAAATGTTTGAGCGACTTTTCCGTCTATGAACCCGTTTTGTTTTTTGACGAGACCGAAGCGCGTCGATGCGCCTTTCTGTTGCTTCGTCCGGAATTGACGTTTTTACCGTCGATGACGAACAAACCAACTGTATTCGACGAAGATTCCGACGAAGAACGACTCTCAATGGCGCCGCTCCCTTTATCGGACTTGTATATAAGCGGCAATGGCGGATTCGATCAATCGGACGCATACGTTTATCACGCAGACGCGCCTTCCGGCAAGCCGTACTCCAACGTCGTTGCTCTTCGCCGAGGCGGATATCTATTGACCGATAACGGAGGCGGATTCTTTTTCTTTGACAATTCACGCGAAAATAAATGCAACTATTTTGACAACGATCCCGTCGGAGGGAGCGTATCGGAATATATGTCTTGTCGCATAAGGGGGACTACTATCCGACTTAACGACGCCAACGGAATAGACGCTTATGCGATTTTTGATCGGGGTCATTCCGAGATCGTGAAAAGAACGTCCGATATTATCGGAAAAATAGGGTATTACACTATATGCGAAGGCTTGGGAAGAGTGGTGGAAATAAACGTGTCGGACGAGAAGTTGGAGGACTTTTCCTTCGAGTACGAAATACTTTTATGCCTGGACTGGCGCATGGATTCTACTTTTATCGCCAAGTCTTTTGACGACGGATTGTTTACAATCAACAATTTGAAGAACGGTCGCACGCTCTATTGCAAGGTCATTCTGACGGACGCGGGATCCTTTTTGCCGACGACTTCGCGCGAAATGGGCTTTACCGTCGGCTCCCGAGAGGGGAAACTGCACCTGTATTTGGTCTATTCTCCGGACAAAACGCTTATTTCGGACGTATCTATAGACAATCTTGCGATCTACAAGGAACGAGACAGGCAGAACTTTTTGCGTTTTTCCAATATCGACGTTGTCTCTCAAGAGCGCAGTCTGAATCTGATCGCCAAATATTTACCCTATCAGACGGTATCGTCTCGCTTGTACGGGAGACTCGGATTCTATCAAGTCGGCGGCGCGACAGGCTTCAGGGATCAGTTGCAGGACAGCGCGGCGGTTCTTCACGCCGATCCTTCCGTCTGCAGAAAGCAGATCGTCGAGTCCTGTCTCCACCAATACAAAGAAGGGGACGTTATGCACTGGTGGCATCAGCCAAAAATAGGACTTCGGACAAAAATCTCCGACGACAAACTGTTTTTGCCGTTGATCGTCACCGAATACTTGTCGTATACGGACGATATGGGACTTTTGGAGGAGACGTATCCCTATCTTTGTAGCGAGCCGCTTCGATTGACGGAGGAGTCACGGTACGAAGATCCGCCTTATACCAAGGAGACCTATTCGGTCATGGACCATTGTCTTGTGGCGATCAAGAATGCGCTTTCGTTCGGTCCGCACGGACTCGTCTGCATGGGGACGGGCGACTGGAACGATGGTATGGACAAGGTCGGCAAAAAAGGCGTTGGAGAAAGCGTGTTTACCTCTATGCTTTTATATGAAGTTTTGATTAAATTCTCTCCGTTTTGCTCGGAAGGGACAAAAAAAGAACTCATTCGTATAGCGGAAGAGGTTAAATACTCCGTCAATACTTTTGCTTTTGATACGGACAGATATAAGCGATTGTTTACCGACGACGGAAGATGGTTGGGGGCAAAAAACAGTCCTACGCTTACGCTCGATCTTCTGGTCCAGAGCTACGCGGTCATTTCAGGTATTTGTGACGCGGATAGAGCCGATGTTGTATTGAACACGGCAAAAAGTCTCGTGGATCGCGAGGGGGGATTTATAAAACTGCTCGATCCGCCGCTTACGCGAGACGAGGACTTGGGATATCTGTCCTCCTATCCAAAAGGCGTCCGTGAAAACGGCGGTCAGTATACCCATGCGGCAATGTGGTACTTGATCGCGTTGACGAGGATGGGGAGACAGGACGAAGCGTATGAACTTTTTCAAATGATCAATCCCGTCGAAAAGTGCAAAAATAAGATCCGCTCAATGCGGTATATGGCGGAGCCGTATGTTATGGCCGGCGATATTTACTCTAACGGGCAAAACTACGGACAGGCAGGTTGGTCCTGGTATACGGGGAGCGCGGCTTGGGCATATCGACTCATCGTAGAAGAGTTCTTCGGATTGAAAAGACGCGGAGATTCCTTATCCATTTCGCCGAAACTTCCGAAGGCACTGGACGGGACCATTGTCAACTACCGCTACAAAAACGCCCTGTATGTCATCGAATATCGCATTGGAAAAGACGCGTCCATAACCGTGGACGCAGGGGAAAAAGTTTCTTCTGTCAGACTTGTGGACAACAGGCGACAAAAGGTCTGTGTGACGACGTCGGCGTCCGGATAGGATAAGATCCTCTCTTTCGCGTGCTTGACTTTAGACGAAAATAATTATATAGTTATTGCATGGATCTATTTGACGTCAATCGTACGCAGTCGGCGCCTCTTGCCGAAAGGATGCGACCCAAAACTCTCGATGATTTTATCGGACAAAAACATCTCGTTGGTGCGGGATGCCTTTTGCGTAGAGCCATCCTCGCCGATAGACTCGGCAGTTGCATTTTTTACGGACCTCCTGGCACGGGTAAGACAACTCTTGCGAATGTGATCGCGAATACGACCGACAGCAAATTCTTCTACCTGAACGCGGTCAGCAGCGGCGTTTCCGATGCAAAAGCCGTCATCGAAGCGGCAAAAAACGACTTGGCGCTGTTCGGGAAGAAGACGTATTTACTTTTGGACGAGTGCCATAGGTGGAATAAAGCGCAATCGGATTCCGTCCTCGGCGCGATCGAAAAAGGCGAGATCGTATTCATCGGCAGTACGACGGAAAATCCCTTTGCCGGTATGACTAAGGCTATCGTCTCCCGCTGTCGCGTTTTCGAATTTTTGCCCCTTGGCTACGACGACCTTCTTGTCGGTCTGCACAGGGCGCTTTCCGACAAGAAAAACGGGTTGGGTAACTACGAAGTGACCTTAACTCCTGAGGCGGAAACGCAATTCGTCCTTTCTTCGAACGGCGACCTGCGCACTTGTCTCAATGCGCTTGAATTAGCCGTACTCAGTACGCCCGGCGATCCATCGGGCAAAATTGTCATTGACGGTGAGATCGCCACTCAATCCACACAAAAAACAAAAATTTCTTTCGATCAAAGCGGCTATTATGATACGATCAGCGCATTTTGCAAGTCTCTTCGCGGGAGCGACGCTGACGCTGCGGTCTATTATGCGATGAGATTGATCGGAGCGGGTGTGGATCCGTTGCTTGTCTGCAGGAGACTCATCGTTCATGCGGCGGAGGACGTTGGTCTTGCCGATCCCAAAGCGATGATAATGGCGGTCAGCGCATTGACCGCAATGGAAAAACTCGGTTTGCCCGAGGGCAAGATCCCTTTGACCGAAGCCATAATTTACGTCGCCAAGTCTCCCAAGTCGGACAGCGTCGTCAAAGCAATGACAAAGGCCGATGAATTGGCTAAGGGCGTCCACGACGACGTCCCGGTGTACTTGCGTGATCCGAATTATAAGAACATAACCGTCACAGGCTACAAATACCCCCACGATTACGGCGGATACGTCGAACAGCAGTACTTGCCGGACGATATCAAAGAGGAAAAAATCTACTTCCCATCCGACAATGGAGAAGAGAAAAAATACAAAGACATATGGAGGACAACATGAAACAACTGAAAGGGACCAAAACAGAACAAAACCTTTGGACCGCGTTTGCCGGGGAGAGCCAGGCGAGAAACAAGTACGACTATTTTGCCAGTCGCGCGAAAAAAGACGGGTACGAACAAATTGCGGCGATTTTTACCGAGACAGCCCTTAATGAAAAAGAGCACGCCAAGATATGGTTCAAATTGCTGGAAGGAATCGGAAGCACCTCCGAAAACTTACAGGCGGCCGCGTCGGGTGAGAACTTTGAGTGGACGGATATGTACAAGAGCTTTGCTTTGACCGCAAGAGAAGAGGGGTTTGAAGATATAGCCAAACTCTTCGAGGGCGTCGCCGCCATCGAAAAAGAGCACGAGGAGAGATATAAAAAATTGCTCGAAAATATCAAGAGCGAAAACGTCTTCGTCAAGGATGGGAAGGTCGCTTGGAAGTGCCGCAACTGCGGGAATATCGTCTACGCCGACTCCGCACCCGAGGTTTGCGAAGTCTGCAATCATCCGCAGTCCTATTTTGAGGTCGCCGCAAACAACTACTAAATCGTCAAAAAACGGTTGTTTCGCAAGATGAACCGTATTGAGTTGATTTTTGGGCAAAATTGTTTGTTTTGCATAAAATACGGAATAACATATTACAAAAACAAACGCAATTTGCAATAAATTATTCTGAAAATACAATTATTTTGGAATTTGTTTTACGTTGTTTTTTGCGATTTGCCTAAAATTCAACTTGCCCAATAAATGCTTTTAGGGAGGAGTATGGGCATATGAGAAAGATGGCTTTAGACGTAGGAGACGCTCGTATCGGGATTGCGTTCAGCGATCCGATGGGGATCATTGCCGGTAGCGGTGAGACGTATAAAGTGACAAAAGATCGTAAAAAGGATTTTTTGTATCTTGCCGACTATGCAAAAAGAAAAGAATGTGATACAATAGTAATCGGTCTTCCGCTGAATATGGACGGCACGGAAGGCGACCGCGTCGTAAAGACTCGCTCTTTTGCCGACGAACTGGCCCGGTTCACCGATCTTACAATCGTATTTCAGGACGAAAGATGGTCGACGGTCAGCGCGGAAAAAATGCTCATCGAGTCCGGCGTAAGGCGAGAAAAGCGCAAGGACGTCGTCGATCTTGTCGCCGCAAAAATCATTCTTCAGAGCTATCTCGACCGAATCAATAAATAATATAAGACGTTTTGTGTCTTTAAGGAGGCTAACGATGAACAAAGACAATCAAATGACCATTTTTGATGAAAACGAAGAGTTTATGACCCTTACGACCGAAGACGGAGAGGAAAAGGACTTCGAGCTCCTTGCCGAATTGGACTACGAGGGAAAGATGTACGCCTATCTCCAACCGACCGAAGACGACCCCGATTACGTCGAGGACGAAGTGTATGTTTTTGAGTTGATGCAAGATGAGGACGGAAGCGAATTGGTGTTGGAAGTAGAGGACGAAGAATTGATGGAAAAACTCGTCAATATGCTTAACGACGAACTCGCAAAGCTCTGATTCTTCAAAGTCCGCTCTATATTTTTTAAAAAAATCCCGTTATACGACAAAAAATCGTTGCAAAACGGGTTTTTTTATGGTAAGATGTCTAAGAAATTACGAACCGACACCGAGAAGGGATTGTTGTCCGTTTTGGATTGTCACCTTCGTTGACGGTCGGGGGAATCAAACAAGGAGGTTTTTTTAATTATGTCAGTAATTTCAATGAAGCAACTTTTGGAAGCGGGCGTTCACTTCG
>JAFVAC010000079.1 GCA_017476265.1 Clostridia bacterium | reverse complement strand
GTTCGTTTTTCGACGTGGCGATATAGATCTTGCGCCCGCTCCCTTTGATGGAAAGAAGGGCGTCTTTTATGCCGTCGTAGAGCCGATTGGTCGCAAGAAGGTCCACCGTCTTATAGATCGCGTGAAAGTCGTCGCAAAGGAGTTTTACCCGCTCCGGCTCGACGTAATCGCCTATCGTCGTCTCGATGGGCGGACCGATGAACTTTTTTCTCTCTTCCCCTACCGGCATCGTCAAGCCGTACCGGGCAAAGAGCTGTCCGTACACCCAATAGATACATTCGCTACTGTCGATGATCGTTCCGTCCAAGTCGAATAAGACGTGCTTTTTCATCAATCGAGGTCTTTCAGTTGCGCGTTGAGACGGTCCAAAAGGTCCTCGTTTTTAGCGAGTTTTTCCTTTTCGGCATTGACCAACGCTTCGGGCGCCTTCGCCAAAAATCCCGCGTTGTTGAGCATTCCCTTCCCGCGATTGATCTCGGCGGTGACTTTGCCGATCTCCTTATTGAGACGAGCGCGCTCCTTGTCCACGTCCACGAGTTCTCCAAGCGGAATGAAGAGTTCCGCCTTGTTGGTGACGGCGCGAGCAACTTTGTCTCCCGCTTGCGCCTTGTCGGTCACGAAGGACACTTTGCTGACGCCGGCGAGTTTTTCGATATACGTCGTGGCGTCGGACAGAGCGGTCGGGTCTGTGAGAAGATACAGGGAGAAGCGTTTTGCCGGAGGCACGTTCATCTGTGCGCGGACGTTCCTTATTTTTATGATGATCTCTTTGACTTCCTCGAACTCTTCATACTCGCGGTCGAAAACGGTCGCCTCGTCATAGACGGGGTACCTTTCGAGCACGACGGTCTCGGAGAAGTCGAACTCCGTCCAGATCTTTTCGGTGATGAAAGGCACGAAGGGGTGCATCAACTTCAAAATCTGCTTCAAGACGTATCTAAGGACGCGCAAAGTCGCGATCTTTTTGTCCTCGTCCTGTCCGTAGAGGAAGGGTTTGGTCAGTTCTATATACCAGTCGCAGTAGTCGCTCCACACAAAGTCGTAAATTTTTGCCAAAGCCAAACCGATCTCGTACTTGTCGAGGTTCTTTCTCACCTCCGCGACGACGTTGTTCAATTTCGTCAATATCCACTTGTCGGCGGCGTTGAGTTCGCCGAGACCTTCCGGGATCTCCTTCCCCTCGCAGTTGAGGGCTACGAAACGGGAGGCGTTCCAGAGTTTGTTCATAAAGTTACGCCCCGCTTCCATGCGGTCGTCGGAATAGCGAATATCCCCGCCGGGCGCGACGCCGGTGCAGAGCGAGTAGCGCAAAGCGTCCGCGCCGTACTTGTCGATCAAAAGGAGCGGATCGACGCCGTTGCCTAACGACTTGCTCATTTTGCGCCCCTGCGAGTCGCGCACGATGCCGTGAATGAGGACTTCGGGGAAAGGCGTCTTGCCCATATGCTCGATCCCGGAGAAGATCATACGAGCCACCCAGAAGAAGATGATGTCGTATGCGGTGACGAGGAGATTGGTCGGATAGAAGTACGCAAGGTCCTCCGTCTTGTCGGGATACCCGAGCGTGGAGAAGGGCCAAAGAGCGGAGGAGAACCAAGTGTCCAAAACGTCCTCTTCCTGACGAATGTTTTTACTGCCGCAGTGCTTGCACTCGGTCGGATCGACTTTAGCGACGGTCATCTTGCCGCAGTCGTCGCAATACCAACAAGGAATGCGATGTCCCCACCACAGCTGACGGGAGATACACCAGTCTTTGATGTTCTCCATCCAGTTGAAGTAGATTTTTTCAAAACGCTTGGGAATGAAGTTGGTCTCGCCGTTTTTGACGACTTCGATAGCGGGTTTTGCCAAATCGTCCATCTTGAGATACCACTGTTCGCAAGCCTTGGGTTCGATGTCGGTATGGCAGCGATAGCACACGCCCACGTTGTGGGTGTACGGCTCGATTTTTTCCATCAGGTCAAGGGCTTTCAGGTCCTCTACGACGGCTTTTCTTGCCTCTTCACGGGTCATTCCGCAGTACTTGCCGGCGTTTTCGTTCATGATCCCCTTGTCGTCGATGACGGTGATGAGTTCGAGATTGTGCCGCTTGCCCACCTCGAAGTCGTTGGGATCGTGTGCGGGCGTGATCTTGACGGCGCCGGTACCGAAGCCGAGTTCCACATAGTCGTCGGCGATGACGGGGATGACGCGGTCGGTCAGAGGCAGACGCATCGTCTTGCCCACCACGTCAACGTACTTTTCGTCGGACGGATTGACGGCGACGGCGGTGTCCCCGAGCAGGGTCTCCGGACGGGTGGTCGCTACGATCATATACCCCGAACCGTCGGTGTAGGGATAGCGGATGTGCCAAAGCGCGCTCGCCTGCTCCTCGTACTCGATCTCGGCGTCGGAGATGGCGGTCCCGCAGGACGGGCACCAATGGGTCATGCGATTGCCGCGGTAGATGAGTCCCTTGTCGTAGAGATTGACGAAGACCTCGCGGACGGCTTTATTGCACCTTTCGTCCATCGTGAACGCCTCTCTCGTCCAGTCGCAAGAGGAGCCGAGACGCTTTAATTGCTCGACGATCCTGCCGCCGAACTTCTCCTTCCAGGCATAGGCGCGCTTCAAGAACGCCTCTCTGCCGATGGACTGCTTGGTCTGTCCCTCGCTCTGTATCTGCTCGACGATCTTCAGTTCGGTCGCAATGCTGGCGTGATCGGTCCCGGGGAGCCACAAAGCGGCATAGCCGTCCATCCGTTTGTAGCGGATGATGACGTCCTGCAACGTGTTGTTGAGCGCGTGTCCCATGTGGAGCTGCCCGGTGATGTTGGGCGGCGGTATAACGATGGTAAAGGGCTTCTTGTCCGGGTCGGGCTTCGGGGTGAAGTAACCCTTTTCGCACCAGCGTTTGTAGAGATCTTGTTCAAAAGTGGTCGGATCGAAATTTTTGTTCATCATACTATATATCCTCTTTTGTGATTAGTTTTCTTTGTTTTCGGTTTTTTCGTCGGCGTTTTCGACGTTCGTATCGGCGGCGGGATCGGGGTCTTTGCCGAGGAGTCCGTGCGCCTTGTTATATTTGTACTGTTTGGCGGCGTCCACGGCATAGTTGATGGCGGCAGCCCAGTTGAGGACCAGACCGACGGTCACGATGATCCAGTCGAAGCCGTATTCCCCCCACAGTTGGCGAATATAGGGATGGAAGAAGCAGGCGATCATGCCGACGGAGAGGATCGCGCTCGCTACCTTGCCCAGCATATTGGATTTTATATTGACGTCATTGAAGATAAAGGACCCGATGACGATCATGCACAACTCGCGGAATACGAGGAAAATGACGAACGCCCAGTGCAGATATCCCACGACGATCAAAGCGACGACGCACCCGATGTGCATAGTCTTGTCGGCGATGGGGTCGAGAAGCTGTCCCGCGTAGGTGCCTTGATTGAATCTGCGCGCGATCATACCGTCAAAGAGATCGGTCGCCGCGGCAAAGACCATGACGCCCAGCCCGACGTAGACGTACCACTCCGGGTACTGCGCATAGTGCCATACCGTCAGACCGCCCAGGATGATGAGGGTCATATAGACCGGCACGCTCAATATCCTCGTAAAAGTCAGGATGTTGGGGATAGTGAAGAGTTCTTTCTTAGTGACAACAAGTCTTTTCATACTTGCTCCTTTTTCTCCGAAGAGAGTGTTTGTTTTCTTTTTTTCTTTCTCACGATCAGGATTGTCGCTACCGCCGCACCCGCGACGACGGGGATCGCCGTCAGAGCCCAGAGATAGGTCAAGTCCTTTTTGCCGTCGACGAACAGGTCCACCGTACCGTACCCGGACGTAAGATAGATATCGGTGTAGCCGCTGCCGACTACGGTCTTGAGGACGCGACTGCCCGCATCCGTCGTCTACACGGCGACAAGAGCCAGTTCTTTATTGACGCGGAGGACAAGCGGTATGGCAAAGTCTATCCGAACCTCCTCTCCGTCGACCGTCGTTCGGACGGCTATGGAGTAGAGCGTGGTCGCGTCGTTAATTTTGGCGGCGGCTCTTGCGCTCGCTCTTGTCGGGGTCTTGGGCGACAGCTCCGCCACACTGAAGAGGTATTGGAGCCTTTCCCCGTACTTCTGGTCCGGGTACGCTTCCGCAGTACCTTTGACTGTCAGTTCCGACCCGAAATAGTCCGTCGCTCCGGGGCTGAGGACCTCGACCTCTTTCTCCCCCGAGTCGCGCATCTTTTTGAGTTTAGCAACGTACCGCATAAGGTCCCTGATCTCGTCTTGGACCTTAGCGATATCCTGCTTGTCCTTCTCCTCTCCCTGGATCAGCAGGAAGTACTCCTCGTACTTCCGCTGAAAATCGGATAGGAGCGTCTCGGAAAAATCCGCGTATTCCCCCAACTCGATGTCGGTCGAAAGGATGTCGCACGCCGACTCGAAGTCGGGGTCGTAGGACTCGGAATCGAACTCTACGATCTTGTAGACGGACTCGTTTCCCACCCGGTCGATGGCGTCTATCTGGTACAGACCTTTTGTCGGCGGCACGCGCAACTTGTAGATATACGACGTCTTATTGATATCTTTCACTTCGTCTATCTTTACGCCGTCCTTTTTGACGGTAAAGGCGCTCAGCCCGGAGTCAAGCGTCAGGCTGTCCGAGCGACGATTGCCGCGGACGGTGACGGTAAAGACGTAGTCGCCGCTGTCATAGATCCAGTCGGTGTAGTACGCCTCCGGCACGCTGTCGTCGATGACGCGGCTCTCCAAAACCTTGGAGTCATACGCCGCCGTCTTCCCCTGTACGCCGTCGTACCAAACGGTAAAGACAAACGCCGACCAACAGTGCGCGGTCACCTCAAAGTAAGCGTATCTCTTACTCGACTGCGAATCGAAGACTTTTATGGCGTCGGGGTCGGACTTTTCCACGACCGTCCCGCGGGAGAGGTACTCGTAGCCCTCGACGACGTTGTTGACGCCCGGGACGACTTCACCCAAATCCGTCCCCTTTAGTTTTACCACGTCGTAGGAGACGGAAATGAGGTCCCTGTACGCCGCTTCGGAGAGGATCACCCGATAGGTACACCCCGTCTCGGCGTTAAAGAACCGTTCCTTACTCGTCACCTCGAAGGTGTCCAGATAAAAGTCCGCTTCGTTTGCCTCGGCGTAGGCGACGTCTCCCGCAATGAGAGCGGAACACAAAACCAACGCCGCAAAAACCACGATCGCCGTCAGGCGCAGGGCTTTACGCAAGGTCAGTACCCCTTCTTCGCCAGTCTGGCAAGACGCTTTTCCACCGAATCGTCGCTGATCTTCCGTCTGCGCACGATAGGCGTGACGATGACGAGGACGACGAGGGCAAGGAGCGCGATCCCGATGGAGATCAGGATCACGATCGCGGTATAGGAGAACTCCGTCTTCTTGAACTCGACTTGACCGGAAGAGGAGGCGTAGAAGGTGATATAGTTTCCTTCGCGGGAGAAGACGACGTTCTTCCCGTTGAGCGCGCCCACGCCTTTGACATCGAATTCGCTGTCCAAAAACTCTTGCGGGATCTCCACGTAGACCTTGAAGGCGTCTTCGACGAGGACGTCGGCGCCGTTTTGTTTGATTGTGTAACCGATGACCTTGGTAGACCGTCCGGTCAGATTCTCAAAAAAGGTCGAGGCGGAAGAGGCGCTGTTGACGACGACAAACTCCACCGTAGTGCCGTCGTTGAAGCCGGTGGTGGACGTGATGAAGTTGTCCGAGCCGGACGAGAGGACCTTGTTGCCGTAGATGGTCACGGGCAGATCGTACGAAGGCGCGACGAGATTATAGTTGCCGTTCTGCAAGCCGGAGAGTCGGGCGGACGTGATGCGGACGCGGTGCGTCCCCACGTTGGGACTGTCGTCTGCGGTCTCCGCCGTCATAGTCAGGCTGATCTCGTCCCCCGGGACGACGCCGTAGAGGTCGCCCGTGATACTCAATGTGGCGGTGCCGTCATAAGTCTTGTCCGCGACGTAGATGTTTGTGACCGTCAAAGGTTTGGGATTGACTCGGAACTTAGCGGCGATCTGCATCGGTTCGTAGCTGGGGTCGTTAAATTGGACCGTGATGTTGTAGCTGCCCGCTTCGGTCGGAAGCAGTCCTCCCGCGGTGCCGTGATACAGGATCTTATAGCTCACGCCGGTGGGCTCGGTCAACACGATGGGCTCCACGACCGCGCCGTAGACCTGATCCTCGACCGACGCCTTGTCAAAGCTCACCGAAGTGATCTTCCCTTTGCCGATCTTGTACAGAATGGTCTTTTCGGCGGTATAATTGCCACTGATAAGAGTCACGGTGACGGTATAGGTCCCGATCTCCGTCGGCGGACGGTGGTCGTCGTAGGTGAGTCCCTTCTCGTTGGCGACGAAGCGGATCTCATAGGTGTCCACGATGTTGACGCCGTTTTTCTCTTCGTCACGCAAGAGGTACCCGGACTTGTTGGGCGTGCCCATCGGGTAGAGGACGTAACGGACGTTGGGGATCACGCCGAACGTGGTATTGTACTGTTGCACGACCGCGCCCTCTTCGTCCACGAAGTCCATATCGATATTGCGCTTGTTGATGACGATGCGGAACGCCGTCCTCTCGGAAGTGTAATTGTCGTCTACGATCCAGGCGAAGAACTCATACGTCCCCACGTCCACGTAGTCCCTTTCGTCAAAGACGTAGTTGCTGTCCGTCGGGTCGTACTCGCGGAAGGTGATATTGTGCTCGACTTTCAGTCCTGCCGGATAGGTCGAGAACGTCGGATAGCGGAATCCGCCCGCGTAAGTATAGTTGCCGCCCTCGACGGTGACGGTGGCGACGGCTTTGTTGACGACGATCTCGGTCGTCCCTCTTCCGTCGGCGAAGTTGTTCCCGTCGGTCGGGTGGAAGAGGTATTCCACTTTATAAGTCCCCGACGACGTAAAGACGTACGAACTCTCTAAGAAAGCGAACGTACCCTCGATCGGATTGGAGAACCCTTCGTAATAGACCAGTCCGTAGTCCTCGCCGCCTACGACGGCGGATTTTTCCACGCTCTCGCCTACGGTGAGCGAATTGGCTCTCGGAGCGACGATCTGTCTGACCGACGCTTTGGCGATGGTAAAGATCGCCGGATTGCCCTCTACGTCCAACGTAGCGGTGACGCGATAGTTTTTATCGTTGCTGACGACGACCAGACTGTAAGTGCCTGCGGCGACGGGGTTCGTCAACGTCTCCCCAAGGGAGTTAATGAACGACACGCTGACGGCGACCCCTGCGGGACTGACGGTGTATTGCATAGCCGAGCGACGGGACGATCCGTCGTAGGTCGCCACCAACTTGTCGAAAGTGACCGTTGCGGGTGCCTGACCGACTCGGATCGGGATCTCAACGGTGGACTCGGCGTAGTTTTTGTCCGTCGGGAGGAATCTGACCGTGGCATAGTAGACGCCGGCGTCGGGTACGATCTCTCCGTCCTCGACGACAAATCTGCCCTCGACGGAGACGTCGTTTCTGGTTGCGTCACCGCCAATCAGAGCGAGTTCGCTTAAAGGTTGACCGAAGACGAGATTGTTCCCGCCGGCAAGAGATACCGCCGTGGGCGGGGTCGTGATCGCAGTCGCCATCGGCTCGATGATATAAGTGACTTCGGCATACGTCTGACCGCCGATGGAATAGTCGCTCTCCTCCATCACGATTCGAGCGGTATAGGTCCCGGCGTTTTCGGGGACGGTCCTCGTCATGGAATAGGTGCGGGAATAGTAGTACACGGAGTACTCAAGGTCCACGCCGTCGTAGCCGTCCTGACTGCGGAAGGACACGGACAACATACCCGCCGCGCCATAGCGATAGACGTAGGACGCTTCGGAGACCAACCTGACAGGAAGTCTTTCCACCACATACTCGAAGACTTTGGTCCCGACGTAAGCCTCCCCCTCCACCGATACGCGGACCGAATAGGTCCCGGCGCGGACGGGAAGATTGCTGTTGTAGGAAGCGTCGGAGTCCGTCGCGCGCTTGTAGCGGATGACGACGGTGTTTACGGAAGTGTTGACGTACTCGCCGTCCACCATCGGGCGGGGCGCGGTGACCGAGCCGTATGTGGAGGAGTAGCGGTCCAGGGTCATATCTTCGGACACGTCCCTCTTGGTGACGTCAAAAGTCGTCGTGACGCGCCCGTAGACGAGTTCGTTTTCGACCGTGATGACGACGGTGTAGGTCCCCACCTCGATTCCCTCGTCGGCGACGCCGTCCTTGTAGACGCGTATTGCGATATCGTCTTGCGCCACCGTCACGGCGGTGTTCACTATCCTTATATATAAGTCTGCGGTCGAAAGGGCTCGTCCGTCAAAACTCTTGCTCTTTCTGCCCACTTCCATATTGACGTCGGAGAGTCTCTCGACGGCTTTTACGACGACTGCGCCGACAAGGTCCAGATAATTTGCCGACTCGTAGCGATAGTAGACAAGGCTGCCGCTTGCCGAAATGACTTCGTCGTCGATCGGGACGGTCATCTCCTCATCCGCATAATAATGCACAGTCCCGTCCGCAGGCAACAGGTCTCCGTCGGAGAAAAGAAGCAACTCAGCGTCACCCAGTCTGTCCCCGCTTCTGACGATCACGCGAACGTCCACGTCGGTCAGAGTCGCTTTCTCGACCGTAACGGGCACGGTGCCGTTCATGATCGTATAGACGTCGGCGTTTTGTCCATAGGGTGTATAGACCACCGCGACTTCGGTTTCTCCCGCGCCGGGGATCATTTCTCCGTCCGCAAAGTCCAACAGCCCGAATCCGTTGAGATAAGCGACGGCGGCGGAGTCCCCGACAAAGCGCAGCGTGAAGGCGCGGAGTTTTGATCCGTAATAGACCCTGCCGTCGGCGGTCGCTTCCACTCTGACCTTGCCGTAACCGGCTACGTCGATCTCCTTGCCGGACCAGGACTCGCCGGATCCGATACCGGGGAGCGGATTCTCTCCGACGGCAAAGAAAGTCACGGAGAAGTTGACCGGGTCGAACCTCTCGAGATCGTTGGGCGTGAAGACGACTTCGACGTCGTTGTAGTTCGCTTTCGTCAATTCCGCAGTCACCACGGAGAAATCGCCGCTGACGGTGGTGCCGCCCCCTCTTATGATCGCTTTGCCACTGCCCATCTCCAAATCGGCTGTCGTGACGACGTCGCCGACGGTATAGGTCGCGCCGGACTTGACCGACGGTTTGGTCTCGATCTGCGGTTTGCCCTTGTTGATGATAAAGTCCTTGTCCCAGACGTACTCGCCGGAGTAGTTCCTGGACGAGACGGAGACGCGGACGGTATAGGTCCCGGGGTCGCGCGGGGCGTTGACGTTGTCGTCATAGTAGACGACCAGTCGGAAATCGATGTTGGTCCCGTCGATATCGTACACCGCGCCGTCACGGACGCGAGCGTCCACGGAAAAACCGTTCCCGTTGTACTCAGCCACGTTGCCGGTGACTTCGCCCAAAAGGAAATCCTCCGCCGAAATGACTCGCTTGACAATGGTCAGATCCGCCTGTCCCTCAACGGGGAGGAAATTGTTGTCCGGCTCTTCGCCGTCGTAGGCGGTGAAGGTATACGTCACCTTATGCTTGCCGACCGAGAGGACGGACACGGCGTCCACGTCCACGGTGTACTTCCCGGTCAATCCGATGCGCTCGGCAAAGTCCACTCTGCCGTCTTCAAGGACGGTGGGCTGAACGTGATCGTTGTAGACGAACGCGCCGAAGACGGGATGCGTGACCACGGTCAAAGCGCTCTTTCTTATTTGATATCTGATCGTAGTCGTACCGCTATAGTTCGGTTCGTCTACGGTAAAGCGGACGTAGTGATAGGCATAAGAGGAGCTGTTGGCGGAAAGGACCTCCTCGGTCGTCCACTCTTCCGACCCCTCCGCAAGGTACTCCGTGATGAGATTGAGTCCGTAAGGTTCGGTGCCGGGACGAAGGTCGTACGACGTGCCGGTATAGTACACGGTGACGAGTTCGTTGACGACGATATCGGCGACGTATTTGGCGATCTCAAGGCGTCTTATCTCGCCGTTTTCACGATAGACGATCTCCTCTTCGTAGCCGTTGTTGCTCTCCGCCGAGAAATACAAGTGGACCTCGTACTCTCCCGCCTCGGTGGGCAAGTTCTCGTACAGCGTCCCATCCGATCCGACAAAACCGACGGTAAAGAGGGCGTCGTTGAGTCCCAATGACACCGCGACGGCGCGCGGGATATTGTAGGTCTGCTCCAGATTGGTGACTCTGATCTGCGAGGGATCCACTTTGATGACAAACCCGGTCTCCAAGGGCTCTGCGGAGTAGTTCTCACTGTTCAAGGTCAAAACGGCGTCGTACTTGCCGATGTCGATAGGTGCCGAGCGAAGAGCGGTACCGTTGAGACTGAACCGCTGCGTGACGGTCTCGCCTGTGACCCTACGCGTGTACTCTCCCTCGTCGTCTAAAGTAAAGACGGCGTAGGAGACGGACTGGTTCCTGTTGCGGAAGAGTTTTTCGTTCGTTTCTCCGTTGGCGTCGGGATAGAGTACGATCTTAGCCGGGCGAACAGTGACTTTCAGTCCGTCGGACACCGTCTTGGTCCCGGAATAATTGGCGTCGTCAATGGTGATCGTGACGGAATAGGTCCCCACCTGCAAATAGCCGCCCGTCGGCAACCCGCCCACGGTGATGAGCGCGTCGAGCTCCCGATACCCTTCGACGAGTTCGTCCGAATAGTTCGTCCCGTCGGTGTAGACGGGCGTGTGGTATTGGAAGAGCCCTACAAGATCGGAGTCGGCGGTAAGGGTCCCGTAGACGAATCCCTCCTCTCCGTTTGTGACGGAAAGGGTCAATGCGGAACTGAGATCCGCCTTGGTGACGGTCAACATCATCTTCAGGTCCTCCGACTCGCAGATCTCGTACAGGTCGCTGCGATCGGGGGTGAAGTTCAGGTAGTAATTTTTGCGGACGCCGGTCTCGGTGAAGCGCGTCCCCGGCGCGTAGCGGAAGGCATATCGTCCGCTGACGGTCTCCCCGGTGACGTCGGCGAGCATGGACCCGCCGTAGAACTGCACCGCGGACATCTCCGCGTCATAGGCGACGGCGGCGGAGACGTTGTAGACAGAGGGCAAAGTCCCCACGTTGAGGACGTCCTTTTCTACGATCAGATAGTACTCGAGGCTACCGACAAAGTTGTCTTCCGACAAGGTATACAGGAGTCGGTACGAACCGGGTGCGAGTTTGGTCAGATCAAAGGTAGAAGCCGGAGCCCAGACTTCTCGTCCCTCGTCGTAATACGAGATCTCGGAAAGACCGCCGGAGAACTCGCCCTCGGCGAACTGTTTTGTCTGTCCCTCGATGACCGCGCTGAAGCGCATATTGGGTCGCACGGCGGCGCCGTACCGATAGGTGTACTCCCGGAAGCGCATGACGGACCCGTCGGGAAGAACCGTCTCTTTTACGACAAAGTCGCCGGACTCGTCGGCATATTCGAGACTCACTTGCTGCCGTTCGACCGCAAGAAGCAGAGTCTCGGTGACGGGCGCGAATCGGACCGGGTCGTTGGGGGTGACGCGGACGACGATATAGTTATTGCCCGACGGATACACGCGGGAGGAATCCACGCCCACCAAAGAGTAGGTATAGCCGAAATCGGCGGAGTCTTTATCGAGGACTCTGTAGTCCTCCCCTCCGAGGGATATCTTGACGTTTTCACTGACGGTGAGGTCCTCTATGGAGGAGACTGCCTTGCCGTAGACGATGGAGTCTATCGTGACGTCTGTCATGATATAGTTTGCCCTGCCGACGACGATGGAGGTCTGTCTGCCGATGGGCAGGAAATTCCTGCTGTCTTCGGGGATAAAGTACAAGTACGCCACGTTGCTGCCGACGTCATAGCCGGAGTAGCTCTGCGTGGACGTGACGAATTCCTCCACCGTCTCGCCGGTCCTGCCTTCGCTCCGGAAACTGCGATTGGTGACGATAAATCTCCCCTCCACCTTCCTGTTTTCGTAAGCGATCCTACCGCGCTGGAAGACGTGGTACTCGAACTTGACGCCGGTGTTCTGATTGCTGCTGAGGATCACCGAGGACAGCTTCTGCTGATAGTCGATATGCGCGTTCCTGGCGGCGGAATTGAAGGCGATCGTGGGCGTGTTCAAAGACAATTTGTCATAGGTCGCGTCGGCTTGCAGAATGTCGAAGCGGACGAACTTGTCGGAGTCGTTTTCGAAGTTGGTCTCGTCGATCTCGACGCGAGCGACGTATCGGTCCGCGTTCTGCGGCATTCCCGTCCCGGCAAAGAACTCGCTCTCGGGGACGAGATTGGACTCCTTGGCGCTCTCCGCCATATCCGCGGAGCCGTCGTAATAGTAATAGGTAAAGGCGTAGCGAAGCCCTTCGTAGGCGATCCTGCCCGAACCTCTGCCGAAATAGGCTATGGGCGCGAAGGGCGTCTCCTGCTGGTACTTGAAGGTGGTGACGCCGTTGTACCCCTCGACGGAGAGCGAGCGTTTTTCCACGATCATAGTATAGGCAAAACTCCCTGTGTAGTTGCAGCCCGATCCTTCGACCAGAGTGACTGTCACGGTATACCGTCCGGCGTCGGAGGGCACTTTGTCCAAAAGTACGGGCGTGCTGCCGTCTTGCGGGGCGGTCTCATAGGAGACGACGGTATAGTTGAGCAGGCTCAATCCGGTCTCCGCCGTCTGTCTGCCGTCGGGACCGGTAATGGTGGACTTGATGGTATAAGTGAGGGACTTTTCTCTGCCGTCGTACTCGTAGCGGACGACTCCCTCTTCGTCCGCGCCGTCCACGCTGATCTCCACGGCGGTGGAGTAGCGCACGTTGACTTCGGCGGTCAGATTGTCCACCGTCTTATAGTTGCCGTCGGTGATAAAGTTTCCGTCGTCATCATACAGATAAGTCACCGTCCCGTCCGTGGCGACGCTGACCTTGATGGGGACGAAGACGACGGGTACGCTCATATATCCGGCGGAAGGCTTTATGTAACTATTCCCGTTCGTGCTGAGACGGCTGTCGTCGACCTTGTAATAACCGTAAATACCGTCGTAGGAGCGGTCGGAGTAATACGTCCCGTCGGCGTTCAGGCTGTGAATGGCGGTGTTAAAACGATTGGGACGGACGCTCGGGTCGAAGTCCACTTCCGCCAAAGACTCGCCGTAGTCGATGGCGTCCACGACGATCCTGTTGACGCGGGGGACGGCAGGCGTGATCTCCATAATGGCGGTCGCGTAGGCGTAGTAAGTCCTATGCCCCTTGAGTTCGCACCGGACGTAATAGCGATTGACGTCCACGGGCAGATTGCTGGTGTAAGTGCCGTCCACGGTGGTGGAATAGGTCGTGGACACGCTGCCGATGACCTTTGCGCCGTTGTAGCTGACGACGACGGTCACGCCTTTTGCCGCGCCGGAATAGCTCTGCGACAGACCGGTGATGGAGATGGAGGCGCGGAGTTTGAAGATAAAGCGCAGATATCTGAGCGACTCGTTTTCGGTGAAGTTACTGTTGACTTCAAAGGTGTACGGCATAGAGTCGGACATCTTGATCGACGTCTGATTGGACTCGTAGACGTTATATTCCGTGTTGATGTTATAGCCCTGCGTATTGAAGTTGGTGAGGGCGTACTTTTTCATCGAAGAGGACGTGAACTTGACGTAGACAAGGACCTTGTCCCCTCTCTTGAAGGCGGGAGCGGGTCCGGTGTAAGTACCCTTCTTCGGGACGCCGTTGTCGTCGAGGGTGGTGAAGGAGATGGTGACCTCGCTGTCCGAGACGGAACTGTCGCCCGAAGTGACGTTGAGTGTCTTGCTGTAAGTGAACGAGTAGTCCGTCACGTCCACCTTGATGAAGTACTTCATCGGGCAGAAGGAATAGTTGCCGACTAAGTCCATCGTCATAAACTCGATCGTAAAAAGCGCGGACTTTTCGTACACGGTGATACCGCCCTCAACGTGGGTGGGCATCGTCAGATAGAGGGAGCTATAGTCAGCCGAAGCCGAATTCGCCGTCAGTCCGGGCGTCACGGTGCAGTAGATGCCGCTCGCCTCCGCGACGGAAAAACCTTCGCTCCGCTCCCCGTTGCTGGTGGGCATGACGCCGGAGGTCCAGACGGTCGATTTATAATAGATGACCTGCGTGGAGCCGAAATAGTTGGTGCCGTCGCCGCCGCGCATCGCTAGCGAGTTGTTCGTGAAAAGCGGACGGACGGAGAGCCCTTTGGCGCCGAGGTCGATCTGTTTGACGACCTCCACGTTGTTTTCGTCCCTGTCCTGGATATACGCCGACTCGTCGGTGAAATACGCCTTGCCGACCGGTCCGATGTACTTAGAGAAGAAGACGTTTTCGGTCAAGAACGGTTGATCCGCGGCGCGGTTGTCGAGGAGCAAGGAGTCGGAAGTGGATATCCCGGTGTCCACGCCGTCGCTCCTCCAGGTCCTGAGGGTGATCAATAGCAGAGTCGAGGTAGAACTCTCTACGCGGAACGCCGCTTTCATACCCGAGTGGTAAGAACTGAGGTTGACCGAGCCGGAGGGCGTAGTATACGAATACACGCGCGTCAACTCATTGCTATGAAAGTCATAGCGAATGATGTCGTCGGTACTGCTCCGCAAAAACATCCTGCGATAGAATCTGCCGTGGACGGAAGTCGCCGTGCCGCTCATAAGAGACTCGTCAATAGCCAGCGTCTCCGCGCCGGACTGGATGACATTGGTCAAGACGACGACGTCGCCGGCTTTGACTTCATTGCTACCGGCAAGCGCGCTGCGCGCCCCGGTCGAGTCGAATATCTCCATCTTGCTCGTCTCGAGCGTCACGTCGGACTTGGGCGCGACCTCGACGTACAAGCCGAACTCTCTTATGGAGATGTTGAAGCAATCCGCCTTTTGGACGAAGTCGTGCAAAGACAGTCGGAAAAAGGGCGTGCCGGAGGCATTGTAGACCGACGGGAGGGTCATACGGGAAAAGAGCGTCGTCGTCCCCGCGAGACGATCGCTCGCCGCGAACTCCACGTTGAAGTCCATGCTCTGCGTCTCGGGTTCGTTCCCGACGACGACGCCGCTCTCGTTATAGACCGGCTTGTTGTTGCCGGTAAAATACATATAGGTCCCGGTGCACTTTTCGGCACCGCCGTCGTCCTCGCTGTGGTTTCCCCATTTCATAAACAGCTGAACGTACACGTTGACGAGGTCGTCCCTGATCGCCTCGGCGAGGACGGAGTCGGACGCAATGGGCAGATCGACGTAGAGGGTGGAGCTGACCATGACGGGATTGGCGATCAGATTATCGCCGTTGTAATTGGACAGATAGATGGGCGTAGAGGAGTAGACGTCCCCGGCGCAGTAGATCCCGTCGCCGTCGGAGTCCATTTCGTCACCGTTCTTCGCGGAATCGAATGCGAGGGTGTTGGTCGTGGTGTCGGTAGTGCTGTAACTTGAATTGATCGTAAAGTTGAGCTTTTTCCCCGCGGCGGTGTACGGAGTTGCTCCGCCGATGGAAAAGCCTGCGGCGTAGGCGGAGGAACGGGCGTCGGACATACCCGCACCGAGGACGGAAAGAACGATAAGAGCCGCGACGACGACCGCCGCAAACGACAATAGCAACCTGCTTTTTATTCCTCTCTTTCCCGTCCGGGTCATATATCCGTACATATCCGCCTCCGATAAAAGGGCATAGTTTGCCCAAAGTCGATATAATTATATTACTATATAATTAGTGCTTTGTCAATAAGTAGTTTGCATTCCGTACGTTCCCAAGCCATCATCAATCGACGAACGCGACGTTCGTCGGGCTGGTGGGCGGGATCCGCGTCGTTTTTCGGAAAAATACAACGGTTTTCAGGAATACCCCCTCTTGCGATCGTATATTTATAACGAAAGGGTCCTCGGCAAAAAATGCTTTCGACATGATTTCACATTTTTTTCAAAATATTTGCGTTATTTGCTTGTAATGCGGAAAAGATAGTGTTATAATCGTGTTTGATTTAGCAGTCGAGACCGAAGAGTGCTAATACAAAAACAAGAACTTCAAGGAGGCAAATAAATATGAAAGTAAGACCTTTGTTCGACAAGATCGTCATCAAAAAGGACGAGTATGAAGAGACCACGCCGAGCGGTATCATTCTGACCGACAGCGCGAAAGAGAAGCCCACCGTAGCGACCGTCGTCGCCGTGGGACCGGGCGGATACGTCGACGGACACGAAGTCAAGATGGAAGTCAAAGTCGGCGACAAAATATTATATTCCAAATACGCCGGGAGCGAGTTCAAACTGAGCGGTGAGACCGTCACCGTCATCCGTCAGAGCGACGTCCTGGCGATCATCGAATAACAGGAGGTAAACACATATGGCAAAACAATTCAAATATGCCGAAGACGCCCGTAAGGCGCTGGAAGCCGGCGTAGATTCTCTCGCCAACACCGTAAAACTGACCCTCGGACCGAAGGGAAGAAACGTCGTCCTCGACAAAAAGTTCGGCTCTCCCCTCATCACCAACGACGGCGTGACCATCGCCAAAGAGATCGAACTGAAGGACCCGTTCGAGAATATGGGCGCTCAGCTCATCAAAGAAGTCAGCGTGAAGACCAACGACGTCGCGGGCGACGGCACCACCACCGCGAGCGTCCTCGCGCAAGCCATCATCAAGGAAGGATTGAAGAACGTCGCCGCCGGTGCCAATCCGATGGCGCTCCGCAAAGGAATCCTGAAGACCACCGAAGCCGCCGTGGCGGAACTGAAAAAGATCAGCAAGCCCGTCAGCGAAAAGAACGAGATCGCCTCGGTCGCCAGCATCTCCGCCGGAGACGAAGAGATCGGAAAACTCATCAGCGAAGCGATGGAAAAGGTCGGCAAGACCGGCGTCATCACCGTCGCCGAGAGCAAATCCATGCTGACCGATCTGACCGTGGTGGACGGAATGCAATTCGATCGCGGTTACGCCTCCCCCTATATGATCACCAATGACAAGATGGAAGCCGAGCTCGACTCCCCCGCCATCTTGCTCACCGATAAGAAGATCGAAAACTTCCAGGAGCTCATTCCCCTCCTGGAACAGGTCATCAAGAACGGGCTGAAACTCTTGATCGTCGCCGAGGACTACGGCTCCGACGCCCTCGCCAACATCGTCGTCAACCATCTGAAAGGCGTCTTCACCTGCGTCGCCGTCAAAGCGCCCGCTTTCGGTGAAAAGAGAAAGGCGCTTCTGAACGATATGGCGATCCTGACCGGCGCCACCCTCATCACCGAAGAGATGGGACTGACCATAAAGGACGCCAACGTCTCTCACCTCGGTCATGCCAAGATGGT
>JAFVAC010000078.1 GCA_017476265.1 Clostridia bacterium | reverse complement strand
GTCGATGACGCTGACCTCCGAAAAATCCTTGTCCGATAACAGATCGGCTGCGGCGGCAAGAAAAGCCCTTCTTGTCCGGCGCTTCGCCCAGCCCCGTTTTCCGGGCATATACCCTGTCATAATGTACCTCTTTTTTTGTCTTTTGCATAATTTTAACATATTTCGCTCTCCCTGTCAAGGTCGCTTTTTTTGCGAAAAACAAATCCCTCCCATACGGTTCTTATGCCTTCTTGCGAAGGTTTTATTTGCGGTTTTGGGGTTCGTAAAATTGAATTTAGGAAACCTATAATGATATTCCTATTTTTTCTGCGTTCGCGTTATATCCGGACAACGAAGGACAAGCGACCGCGTTTTTTCAACGGCGTTTTTCTCCGATAAAAACAAAGAGCGACCGTGCCGACGTGCCAAAAAAACCGCTCCTTTCCCGTCTGATCGCTTTCGGAAAGAACGCTTATTTGCGAGCGCGTGCGCTTACGCGCGTTTATTTTCGGGCGAGGTTGTATTCAAGACTTGACTTTGGGCGCTATGTTCTTTATAATAATGAAGGTTTGTTAACCTTATACTAAACATCGAATTAAAATTTAACGGAGGTTCAGATGAGTAAAAAAATGACCATTGACGGGAATACAGCCGCCGCACACGTCGCTTATGCGTTCAGTGAAGTAGCCGCTATATATCCCATCACACCGTCCTCTCCCATGGCGGAAAACTCCGACGAATGGGCTGCTCAGGGCAGAAAGAACATCTTCGGACAAGAGCTCCGCATCGCCGAGATGCAGTCCGAGGCGGGCGCCGCGGGCGCCGTACACGGCTCTCTGTGCGCGGGCGCTTTGACCAGCACCTTCACCGCCTCTCAGGGCTTGCTCCTGATGATCCCGAATATGTATAAGATCGCGGGCGAACTGATGCCCTGCGTCTTCCACGTGTCCGCAAGAGCCCTCGCCGCGCACGCGCTCAACATCTTCGGCGACCACGCCGACGTCATGGCGTGCCGTCAGACCGGCTTTGCTATGCTGTGCAGCAACTCCGTCCAGGAGGTCATGGATCTGTCCTTGGTCGCGCACCTGTCCACGCTGAAAGCCAAAGTGCCTTTCCTGCACTTCTTCGACGGCTTCCGCACCAGCCACGAAGTCAGCAAGATCGACGTCATCGACTACGAGGATATGAAAAATCTCGTCGATATGGACGCCGTCAGAGACTTCAAGTCCCGCGCCCTCAACCCCGAGCACCCCGTCCAAAAGGGTACCGCGCAAAACGGCGACATCTACTTCCAGAACAGGGAAGCCTGCAACAAGTACTACGACGCAGTCCCCGGGATCGTGGAAGAGTACATGGCTAAGGTGGGAGAACTCACCGGCAGAAAGTATAACCTCTTCGACTACTACGGCGCGCCCGACGCGGAGAAGGTCATCGTCATGATGGGTTCCGGCTGCGAAGCGGCGGAAGAGACCGTGGATTATATCAACGCAAGAGGCGGCAAGGTGGGTCTTGTCAAAGTCAGACTGTATCGCCCCTTCCGCGCGGACAAACTGGCGGAAGCCATCCCCGCTACCGTCAAGTACATCAGCGTCCTCGACCGTACCAAGGAGCCGGGATCTTTGGGCGAACCTCTGTACCTCGACGTCTGCGCCGCTCTCCGCGGTAAGGACTACGTCATCCTCGGCGGTCGCTATGGTATGGGCTCGAAAGAATTCAACCCGACCATGATCTACGGCATCTACGAAAACATGGGCGGAGCCAACAAGGATCACTTCACCGTCGGTATCGTGGATGACGTCACCAACACCTCCCTGCCTATGGACAAGGTCATCAACGCCGCTCCCGAAGGGTCTATCTGCTGCAAGTTCTGGGGGCTGGGTTCCGATGGTACCGTCGGCGCCAACAAAAACAGCATCAAGATCATCGGTGACCACACCGACAAGTACGCGCAGGGCTACTTCCACTACGACAGCAAGAAGTCCGGCGGCATCACGATCAGCCACCTTCGTTTCGGCGACAAGCCCATAAAGTCCAGCTACTTGATCGACCACGCCGACTTCATCGCCTGCCACAACCCGAGCTACGTCTATCGCTATGACATCCTCGGCGACATCAAAGACGGCGGCACCTTCCTGTTGAACTCCATCTGGGAGCCGGAAGAGATGGACAAGATGCTCCCCGCTCGCCTCAAGAACATCATCGCGCAAAAGCACGTCAAGTTCTACACTCTGGACGGCAACAAAGTCATCGCCAAAATCGGCGCGACCAAGGGCGTGAACACCGTCATGCAAGCGGCGTTCTTCAAACTCGCCGACATCATCCCCTACGCCGAAGCCGAAAACTATATGAAGCAAGCTATCAAGAAGAGCTACGGCAAGAAGGGTGACGCCGTCGTCAATATGAACTACGCCTGCGTAGACGGCGCGATCGCCAATTTGAAAGAGGTCAAATATCCCGAGTCCTGGGCGACGACCACCGAAGGTGCGCCTATGGTCGAGATCAAGGGCACCGAGTACTTCAAAAACACCGTCAACCCCGTTCTTATGCAACAGGGCGACAAACTGCCTGTGAGCGCATTCTCCCCCGACGGCGTCGTGCCCGTAGGCACCACCAAGTACGAGAAGCGCGGCACCGCCGTCAAGGTCCCCAGCTGGGATCCGAACAAGTGCATCCAGTGCAACCGTTGCTCTTTGGTCTGCCCGCACGCCGCCATCCGCCCCGTCCTCAAAAAGCCGGAGCAGATCGCCGACAAGCCGGAGACCTTCGTCGTCGCCGACATCAAAGTGCCTAAATTCAAGGAATACAAACTGCGTATTCAGGTCAGCCCGTACGACTGTACCGGTTGCGGCTCCTGCGCCAACGTATGCCCGGCTAAAGAGAAGGCTCTGACGATGATCCCCATCGCGCAAGCCATCGAAAAGGAAGCCAAAAACTGGGAATACGCCGAAGCGCTCCCCGAAAACGACAAAGTCTACAGCTTCACCAACGCCAAAGAGACGCAATACGCCAAACCTCTGTTTGAGTTCTCGGGGGCTTGCGCCGGATGCGGCGAGACCCCGTACGTCAAGTTGGTCACCCAAATGTTCGGTGACAGAATGGTCGTCGCCAACGCCACCGGTTGCTCTTCTATCTACGGCGGTAGCGCGCCCACCTGCCCCTACACCGTCAACGACAAGGGGCACGGTCCCGCTTGGGCGAACAGCCTCTTCGAAGACAACGCCGAGTTCGGCTACGGTATGAACCTCGCCTACACGCAAAGACGCGCCAAGCTCGCCGAAAACGTCACCGCGCTGAAAGAGAAGTTCCTCGAAAAGGGCAAGGAAGACAAGGCGGCGATCTGCCAAGAATGGCTCGACAACAAAGAAGACGCCGAAGGCAGCAAGATCGCCGGTGAAAAACTCCTTGCGATCGTCGAGACTCCCTGCAAGCCCGACTGCGAAGCCGCGCCCTTGAAGAAAGCGATCCTCGATGAAAAAGACTGCTTGGTCAAGAAGTCCATTTGGATCTTCGGTGGTGACGGCTGGGCGTACGATATCGGTTACGGCGGCGTGGACCACGTCCTCGCTATGGGCGAAGACGTCAACATCCTCGTCCTCGACACCGAAGTATACAGCAACACCGGCGGACAAGCCAGCAAGTCCACCCCGACCGGCTCCATCGCCAAGTTCGCCGCGAGCGGCAAAAAGACGAAGAAGAAGGACCTCGGTATGATGGCTATGAGCTACGGCTACGTCTACGTCGCGCAGGTCAACCTCGGATCCAACCCCGAGCAGGTCGTCAAAGCCCTCCGCGAGGCGGAAGCCTACCACGGACCGTCCTTGATCATCGCCTACGCGCCCTGCATCAACCACGGTATCAATATGTCGAACTCCATCGCCGAGATGAAGAAGGCTGTCGATTGCGGCTACTGGTCCACCTATCGCTACAATCCCGAACTCGCCGAAGAGGGCAAGAACCCGTTCACCCTCGACAGCAAGGATCCGACCGAGGACTACAAGACCTTCTTGACCGGAGAGACCAGATACGCGTCCTTGCGCAAACTCTTCCCCGAAGCCGCCGAAAAACTCTTCGACATCAACGAAAAGCAGGCAGCCGAACGCCGCGAGAAGTACAAGAACCTCGCCAAGAACGACTAATCGTCCGACAAACGCACAAAAAAGAAGGCTCGTAACGAGCCTTCTTTTTTAATGAATTACACTCCGTGCGTGAATTGGCTGTCGCCATGAATTGACCTTCGGTCATGAATTGCGGAACGAGTCCGCATTATGGATAATAGAGTAAATAATCGAAAAGGCAATCGTTTCCGAGTTGTTGTCTATCTGAGAAAAAACAATCGGTTACTCCATATTATCTTTAGCCGTATTGATCGAGGCAGTCAACAATTTCCTGATCTTGCAGCATTGAGAATATAATGAAGTATGAGCCTCTTCAGAGATAATACCTGTCTCCTTGAATAAATCCAGCCAATATTCCGTTTCGTAACACTCTTTTAATGCTATCTGCAACTTGTTGATAAAATCTGCTCTGCTTGAGGCATAATTCGCCTCGTGAATATTCTCGCCTATGCTCGTTCCACTGTGCAATAATTGATTGGCAAGAACATACTCTCTTTTCATGTTTTGCAGTTCGGAACAAACATTCACAATATCCACCGCAAATTTTTTGGATAAATCTACCAACAAATTTTCTTTCATTTTTTCTTCTTGCCTTTCTCGCCCACAGGGCGCATCCTTCATGCGAGCAAAGCTCGCAATTCATGGCGTTAGCCAATTCATGCTCCCATCGGGAGCAATTCATCTCCTATTCCCTTTGTCTATAAAAGTAACGACTTATTCTCTGCGGCGGGATAGCTGTACCACGGGTCCTCTTCGTGCTTGTTGTCGTCCGGCACCAAGCAATAGTCGTGACTCAGGTACTCTTGCTGCTTTGAGGAGGAGCTTCCGCTTGTGTCGCCGCTGTAGAACGGGAAGAGCCAACTTCTGCCCGAGGAAGAAGAGGAAGAGGACGCGGAAAGTTGATTTCCCCAAGTGGTATCGACAAGGTACCATTTGTCGTCGATCTCGATCTTGTTCCAGGCGTGCGCGCCACGCTCCTTGCCGTAAGCGGTCATGGCTACGCCGGAGATCTTGATGGCGTTCAGTCCCTCGATACGCGCCATACACAAGAAGGCTTTCGACAGACCGTCGCAGATGGCGACGCACTGCGTACTGTCAAAGGTCTGCTTGTTGGTCAGTCCGAACACTCCCTCCAGATAGAGGCACTTGTACGAGAACAGTTCGGCGCCGGTGACGGAGTCGATCACATTGTCTGTGAAATTGTAGTCGTAGATCACCGTATTCACGATATAGTCGTAGATCATATGGACCTTTTTGACTGCGGAATAGGAGTCTTCGTTGATGTAAGAGAGGATCGCCCGCATCCGATTGTAGAGGTAGTAGGCGTTGCTCCCCACTACGGGGACGGGGCGGTAGCCCTTTTTGATGGCAAAATACAGTTGATCGCCGGTAGACACGCTGACTGTCCGCTCGATCTTGTCGATCGGGAAAGTCCTTGTGTGTTGACGACTTGTGGAGTAGTGCGCTCTCTCCGACCGGCTGGTCGCATTGGCGTAGTCGCTTGCCGTGTCCGTCGTTTTCTTCGGGTCGGGGGCATAGCCGAACTTCAGGTACAGATTGCCGACGTCGTTTTTGTCGATCTCGTAGCCATAACTATATCCGGCGGAGTCCTCGAAGGAGGCGACGGCGCATTTGATCTCCGCCTCATACGCGCCCGATCTGCCTACGTCCTCTCCATAGAGCCCGGCATAGTCGTAGCCCATTTTGAAGTTGACGTCCACGGTATAAAAGGTGCCCGATCGGTCGGTACTCGGCTTGACGTTGGGGCGGAAGATGACCAGATATGCGAACAGCTCGAACAGTTCGTACCGGCTAGCGACGTAGTAGTCGATGGTGGTAAAACCTCCGGGGACGTTTTTGACATACGTCTTGTAGTCCGAGGCGGACAGTCCGGAATAGGCGTACTCACTGTAGCCATAAAGGTACTCTTCGGAGCCTTCTGCGTCTTCGTCGTAGTCGGGATTGAGGCTGATCCGGGACAGCCGCAACGTGAGATCGTCGCTATAGCGATAGCCCGCTCCCTCCAGATCAAAAGTCGTCCCGACAAAGAGCTCGTCGTCCTTGTCGGTGTCATACGCCGTCGTGACGCCGTCCTTATTGACGCTCAACGCATAGTCGTACTCCCCTTTGTCGTCCCAAAAGGCATACAAAGAACCGTCGTCAAACCCCACCGCGAGGTCGTTTTTCGAGCCATAGACGGTCCCCTCCGGCAAGGAGCCCTCTTCCACCGAGGGATCCAGCAAGGAAAAGACCGTGTTGAGATTGTCCAAGACGGTGTTGAGGATCGTAAAGCACCCGCCAAGGCTCAAGCAGAGCACAAGGGCGAGCGTCGTAAGTAAATACAGTTTTCCCTTCTTCTTCATAACATTACCTCTGTAGGTATTATACTACCATTTTATCATCCGAAAATCAATCTTACCTTAAAATATTCTTCTTTATACAAAAACTGCGCCCCAAAAAGGAGCGCAGTCCGCGTCCTAAAAACGGACTTTTACTTGATTTCGAAGGACGGATCGCTCTCCGGCTCCTCGACGACGGTCACCACGAAGGTCTGTTCGACGACGCCGTCGGCGACGGTGACGACCTGCTCCCCGAGGGTCGTATTGTCAAACCCGGTGATGGTCACGGTATTCTCCTCTCCCCACGCGGTATTGAAGAAGATAAAATTCCTCTCCGTGTGGTTGAGGCAATACGAGATCTGTCCGTAAAAATCCCCGCCCAGCACGACTTCTTCTTCCGCCTCCGCCACCAATTGGGTGATCTCCTTGGCGCCCTCTTCATAGACGTAGTACACGAAAGGTATCTTCATCTCGCCCAGAGTCGCCTCGGTCACGGTCACATAGCCTCCGAAAAATCCCGCTTTTTCGGTGGATATTTCGCTCAGGACCGCACTCTCCACGTCGAAATCACCGTACCAAGAGGAGGAGACGATGGCGAGCGTGTCCTTGTCGTAGACTCTGTAAGCCTGCTGGTGCCTTACATCGCTGTTTAAGAACTCTTCCACAAAGTCAGCCTTGTCCTCCGTCGAAAGTTCTTGTCCGACGACGAAGGTCTTGCCGACGATGAAGTTCCCGTAGACGAAGGGTTGCAAGTTGTCCTTATCCACTACATAGGCGGGGACGGTCACAACGTACTCCTGCTCTTCGTAGACGTAGGTCAAAGTGACGGTAGAAAAACCGGCTTCGGTCGCGTCAAAGGCGATCTCGACGTCCTCTACCGATACGCTGTCGTGGACTTCTTCTCCCTCTTCGTCGAGGAATTCCATACGGAATTCCGCATTATTCACGACCCAATAGACGGCGCTGCGCACTTTCTCCACGTCGGTCTCTCCGAGAGCGATCACGACGGGCATAGAGTCCCCGTATTGGCGGAAGACGATCCTCGTCGTCCCGTCGAACTCGTCTTCATCTTCGACATACCTGACTCCGCTATTCATCAGCCCCATCGCCGTCGTAAAGACAGTCTGACCGATCTCGGCGAGCTGTTCGTCGGTGAAGTACTTAGCGAGTTCTTCTTCATTCGCCATGATCTCGGCAATGCGATCCTCTTTGGACTTGGGTGGGATGAGCGTAGCGGTGACCTCGGACAAAATGCCCTTGTCCACACGGTCTTCTCCGTAGAAAAGTCTGTCGAGGATCTCCTCGAAAGTCATCGCTTTGCCCTCTTCATTCTCAAAGACGAAGTAGGTCGTGAAGATCTCGTTCAAAAGAGTCTTTCCTTCCTCGCCCAGATCCTGATAAGAGACGTCAACGTATTGTAAGAACTTGACCGTTATTTTGCCCACCGCGGTAAAGATCTTGTTGAAATCGGGCATTACGATACCGCCCTCGGGCGTCTCGCTCTCCTCTCCCTCCTCGGGCTCTTCATCCGCCATCTTCAGTTCGGGTCCGACTACGTCGTCTCCTTGCCCAAAGCCGGACAAATAGGACTGCGCGATCTCGATGATGGGAGCCGCGTCACGGATGAGTTCGAATATCTGTCCGACGGTGAAGCGCTCTACGAGGTCGCCTACAAAGTACAGAACGTCACTCGCGCCCGCCAGATCCCCGTCAAACGGATCCGTAGACATCATTGTGATATCCTTAACTAAAGCCGTCAGATCGGCGTCAAAACTCTCCTCTTTGTTCAAGCCGCTGACCGCGGTCTTCAACAGTTTGCCCTGCAACTGAATGGTAAAGGTCAGATCCTTTTGGAAAGTAGCGGCTTTTTTCAGACCGACCTTGGTCCCGACGACGGTGACGATATCCTCGATCCCGCTCGCTCCCGCCAAAGAATCGCTGACCAAAAGAAGGGTGTGGACCGTATCAAGGGCGCGCGCGATCTCGTTCGGATCATATTGCAAAACGGCTTGGATGCCGTTTATGACGTCTTGAATAAAAGTTTGGGTGGACTCTCTGTCGGCGAAAGCTCTTGCGACCGTCACGGTGGGGTCGAAGATCTCGGCATAGACGTCGGCGTCAAAGAGCGCGGCGAGTTCCTTTTCCGACATCACGACTTCGTCAATAAAGGAAATGTCCATTCCGCCGAAGTTGTAGGTCAAAAAGTACGCTATGTTCTTCGGGGTGACCCTGCCGAGCGCGTCGGACAAGGCGTCGGTGACGGTGGTGATGTTGTCCACGGTGCACTGCTCGAGGACGGACAAAGCGACGGTCCTGGCGATCTCGGCGTAGACCCCCGCCATATTGATCGCATCGGATATAGAACCCTCGGTCAAATCGCTTTCATAGTCGGCGTTTGCCGGGGCGTCCTCCTCTTCCTCGGGCATACTGTCATAGATCAACTGTACGACCGGCTCGAGATCCTTGACGATCAGGTTGAGCTGTTCGACGGTGAAATCCGCATAGACGAGAGCGTCAGCGATCAAACCGAGGACCTCTTCCACCTTTTCCTCGGTGACGGACTCGTCCGCCCCCAGGATCATATCCACGACGGCGTCTCCACCGAGCAAGAGCTTCACGTTGTCGGCGTCGATGGCGGTCAGCGTGGGCGCGGTGTAGACCGCTTTTGTTTCTCCGGCGTTATCTCCGGTATTGTCTCCGGTGTTGTCACCCGTATTGTCTCCGGTGTTGTCACCCGTACTGTCTCCGGTGTTGTCACCCGTATTGTCTCCGGTATTATCCCCGGTTTTGTCTCCCGTATTGTCTTCGGTCTTGTCTCCGGTGTTGACCTGGTCTCCGCCGTTTGTCTGAGTATCGGTCCCTCCGCACGCGGCAAGGACCATCGACAACGCCAGGATCACGACCAAAAAGACGATCAAAAATCTTGACTTTTTCATTCGGTAAACCTCCTTACTTTATGAGTTCGATATTTATATCGACTACTTTCAGTATACAACGAAACGATACTCCGTGTCAAATGACAAAAGCGACCGCATTCGGTCGCCCGTCTCCCGCCCTTTGCAACGACGAGATCGTGCCCCGGGCGAGTGATACGCGCGTCTTTTGACGCGTGGTGGAACGAAGAATAGGAGGCTACGCCAAAGTGGTGATATAGGCGTTTGCCGCCATAGCGGCGTTGGCTCCGTCGCACACAGCCGTCGTCAGCTGGCGGACCTTTTTCCGGCGCGTGTCCCCTGCGACGAAGAGTCCCGGCGTGCGGGTCGTGCAGGTCTCGTCGGCGTCAAAGTATCCGTCCTTGGTCAGGTCGGCGAGATTTTCGTACTTCTTGTTGTCGGGGATCTGCCCGATCGCAACGAACAGCGCCTTGATACGATGCTCTTTCACCTCGCCCCCCTCTTTGTATCGGAAGCCTTCCAGCTCGGTCTCTCCGATATATTCGCATAGAGACGTGTTCGGTCGCCACTCGATGTTGTCCTTGTTGAGAAGCGCCTTGACCAGACTCTCGTCTCCGAAGAACTTGTCAAACAGGGTATAGACGTAGACTCTTTTGCAATAGTTCGCCAAAAGTAAAGCGTACTGCAAAGCGGTGTTGCCGTCGCCGACCAAAGCCACCTCTTGCCCCGCGTAAAACGCCCCGTCGCAGATGGCGCAGTAGGATATGCCGTGCCCGGTCAGGTCCTCCTCGTGGGCAAAACGAAGGTGCTTGTGCTTGACGCCGTTGGCGACGATGACGGTCCGACTCTCGTGCGTGCCGTAATCGGTCCGAACCGTGAAGATATCGCCTTCTTTTTCTACTTTTTCCACCTTTTCCAACTCGAAGTCCGCGCCGTGATGGGTGATCTGCTCGAACATTTCATTGGCGAAGTCCTGTCCGGCGATCTCGATATGGGTGGGGAAGTTCTCCACCCGCGGTGACGTGGCGATCTGCCCGCCTATGGTCTCCTCTTCCAAAATAAGGACGGACTTTCCGTTGCGCAAAGCGTACAGCGCGGCAGTCATTCCTGCCGCGCCCGCTCCGATTACGATGACGTCGTAAATTTTAGCCATTATTTGTTTTCCTCAATGTATCTCTTGATCTCGCTGGCATTGTCGTAACGATCGAGCGTATCGCCGTTGGGGACCAGAAGAGTAGGCGCTTTTTTGACGCCGTACTTGTAGGTCATCTCCTTGTCGTCCTCGGCGTCGATGACGGTGTACTGCACGCCCGCTTTGTCGAGGAGCATCTTCGCCATCTTGCAGTTAGGGCAAGTCTTGGTGGTAAACAGCAACAATCCGTCGATCTTCTTTTCTTCCGCCTTCGGTTCGCACTCGCAGGCTTCGGGTGCCTTTTCGCCCGCTCTCTTCATATAGGAATGCGCTACGTCGTAGACCTTACGATTGGCAAACTCTTCTCTCTTGCCGTCGTTCCAGTTCTGGACCGGGCGATAGTAGCCGGTGATACGGGAGTAGACCTCGGTCTTCCTGCCGCACTTGGGGCACTCGTAATGCTCTCCGGCAAGATACCCGTGGTCGGCGCAGACCGAGTAGGTCGGGCTCATCGTATAGTACGGGAGCTTGTAGTTCTCGGCGATCTTTCTGACCAAAGTCGCCGCGGCTCTCCAGTCGGGGAGTTTCTGCCCGAGGAAGGCGTGGAAGACGGTACCGGAAGTGTACAAGGTCTGCAGATCGTCCTGGATGTCGAGGGCGGTGAAGATGTCTTCGGTATATCCGACCGGCAGGTGCGAGCTGTTGGTGTAGTACGGCGTGTGACCGTTTTCGGAAGCGGTGATGATGTCGGGATAGCGCTTCTTGTCGTGTTTTGCCAGACGATAGCTGGTGGACTCGGCGGGCGTCGCTTCCAGGTTGTAGAGGTCGCCGTACTGCTCCTGATAGTCGGAGAGTTTGTTACGCATAAAGTTGAGGACGTCTTTCGTGAACTGTTGCGCCTTCTCGTGCGTGAGGTCCTCTCCGATCCACTTGGCGTTGAGGCAAGCCTCGTTCATACCGACCAAGCCGATCGTCGAAAAATGGTTATTAAAGGTACCCAAATACCGCTTTGTGTAAGGATAAAGTCCCTCTTCCAGGAGTTTGCTGATGGTTTCACGTTTGACCTTCAGGCTCCGCGCGGAGATGTCCATCATCTTCTCCAACCGTTCGTAGAACTCTTTCTCGCTGCCGGACAGATACGCGATCCTCGGCATATTGATGGTGACGACGCCGATAGACCCGGTGGACTCGCCGCTCCCGAAAAATCCGCCGCTCTTCTTTCTCAGTTCGCGCAAGTCAAGACGCAAGCGGCAGCACATCGAGCGGACGTCGGAGGGCTCCATGTCGGAGTTGATGTAGTTGGAGAAATACGGCGTGCCGTAGCGAGCGGTCATCTCGAACAGCAAGCGATTGTTTTCCGTCTCCGACCAGTCGAAGTCGCGGGTGATGGAGTACGTCGGAATGGGGTACTGGAATCCTCTGCCGTTGGCGTCGCCTTCAATCATGATCTCAATGAAGGCTTTGTTGACAAGGCGCATCTCTTCCACGCAGTCCTTGTACTTGAAGTCCATCTCCTTGCCGCCGACGATGGCGTTGAGTTCGGCGAGGTCGTTGGGGACCACCCAGTCCAGAGTTATGTTGGTGAAAGGCGCCTGCGTGCCCCATCTCGACGGGGTGTTGACGCCGTAGATGAAGCTCTGGATGCACTGTTTGACCTCTTTGTAGGAGAGGTTGTCCACTTTGACGAAGGGCGCGAGATAGGTATCGAAGGAGGAGAAAGCCTGCGCGCCCGCCCACTCGTTCTGCATGATCCCGAGGAAGTTGACCATCTGGTTGCAGAGCGTGGAGAGGTGGGACGCCGGGGAGGAAGTGATCTTGCCGGGGATACCGCCCAAGCCCTCTTTGATCAGTTGTTTCAAAGACCAACCGGCGCAATACCCGGTCAGCATGGACAGATCGTGGATGTGGATGTCGGCGTTCCTGTGCGCCTGCCCGATCTCGTCGTCGTAAATTTCGCTCAGCCAATAGTTGGCGGTGACGGCGCCGGAGTTGGAGAGGATCAGCCCGCCGACCGAATAAGTCACGGTGGAGTTCTCTTTCACGCGCCAGTCGGCGACTTTCAGGTAGTTGTCTACCGTCTCTTTGTAGTCAAGAATGGTGTCCTTGATGTTGCGGACCTTTTCGTGTTGTTTTCTGTACAGGATATAGCGCTTGGCGACGCCGACGTAGCCCGCCTGAATGAGCACGACCTCGACGCTGTCCTGGATGTCCTCCACGGAGACGACGCCCTCTTTCACTTTGCGGGCGAAATCCGCCGTGACCTTCAACGCCAGCATATCCAATATATCGGGCGTGGTCTTGACTCCCTCCGCGTTAAACGCCTTTTCGATCGCATTACTGATCTTGCCGATGTTAAAATCGACTATGTTTCCGTCCCTTTTCCTTACCTTGAACATCTGTGTTCTCCTCCGTATGATTGATAGCATTGGTGATTATAGCACGGAAAAAAAACCTTGTCAATATATTGTAACGACGTTTTTTGAAAACACAATATCTTGTGGTTTTGCGATTTTTCGCCCCGAAATAGACCGATGGGAAAATCCCCTCTTTTTACCCCCGTTCGCGGGCTCCCCAAACGCCCGAAAAAAGGTCACCCGTACGACAACTTTGAAAAGGGAAAAATATTTTTACAAACGTCCGAAAAAAAATATTTTCAAAAAATTTTTTTGCCGTCCGCGCCGACCGACCGATCGCGCCGACTCGCAATTTGGGTATTGACGAAACGGACGAATTCGGTTATCATTAATAGGTATTCTATATACAATACACTTTTTATAGAGGTATAATATGGCAAAAGCAAAAAAGGAAAAGCAACCGAGCCCCTTTGCGGGCATTAAAGAGCAAAAGGGACTGAAGGCGAAAGTCAAGTTCTTTTTCGAAGTACTCGAAAAGTACCCCACCGTCAAACAGGCAGTGCTTTTCACCCTGTTTTCCATGATCTGCGGGATCACGCAGCTCATCATTACGTTGGTACTGCCCATCATTCTGAAAGCGGCGTCCCCCGATACGATGAACGAGCCCTTCGGATTCTGGCAGATGGGCGACGGATATCTGTTCGACTTCACCGACGCCGGTACCGGGCTTGGGTCCTTCCTCGGATTCTTGATCGGATCCATCTGGGGACAGACGCTGACCTTCCTTCTGAACCGCAAAAAGACCTTTAACGTGCCCGATCACGTCGCATTCCGCGCGATCGCATACACCATTATGGCGATCCTCATCATCATCATGCAGACCGCCATCGGCAAGGTCGAAGGCGCGCTGAAAGCCAACGATCCCAACGCGAGCGACTTCGTCAACGTCATCTACAACCTGATCGCGCAGATCGTCGCCGGTCTTGCCGCCTTCGTGACCAGCTTCCTTGGCAACAAGTTCATCGTCATGCGCAAGTGGAAGGCGAAGGGCGACGCAGCGACCAAAGCCTCCGCCGAAGAGACCGCTCCCGTAGAAGTGACCGCTCCCGTAGAAGTGACCGCTCCCGTAGAAGTGACCGAAACAAAGGCGGACGAGTCCGAGGACCGGTAATATGCGCCTGGACAAGTACCTGAAAGTGGCGCGTATCATCAAGCGCCGCACCGTCGCCAACGAAGCGTGCAGTCACGACCGCGTCACCGTCAACGGCAAGGAGGCAAAGCCCTCCAAAGAGATCAAGGTCGGAGACGTGGTGACGGTAGGCTTCGGCGACAACAAACTCACCTTCCGGGTCCTGGAAGTCCCGGAGGGCAACGTCGCTAAAAACGGCGCGGGTATGCTGTACGAGATATTAGGCTGATGTACGACGTGATCATCGCCGCAGGAGGACTCTCTCTGCGGGTCGGATTTGACAAACTGACCGAGAAAATCGGCGAAAAGACGGTGCTTCAACGCACCGTCAACGCTTTTTACGGACGAAAAGGGGTCGAAAAGATCATCGTCGTCGGCAAGGAGATCGACATACCGGGCGTCGTATGCGTCCCCGGTGGCAAGACCCGACACGAGTCCGTCCGGATCGGACTGGAATATGCGGACGCACCCTACGTCCTCATTCACGACGGCGCAAGACCCTTTCTGTCCCTCGATCTCATCGACCGGATAGAACGCGCCGCCGAAAAGTATGGTTCGGCGATCCCCGTCCTGCCCATATACGACAGTCTCCGCACCGTCGAAGACGGCGTAATAATCGGCTCCGTGGACCGTGGAACGACCTATGCCGTCCAAACCCCGCAGGGCTTTCGAACGGCGGAATTGCGACGCGCTTTTTCCCTCGCCTCCCCCGATGCGAACTATACCGACGAAAGCGAACTGTTTTCCCGTTATATCTCCCCCTGCCACGTCGTACCCGGCGAAGAGCGAAACAAGAAAATAACCGTGGAAAGGGACTTCTTCGGGACGACGGCGAAGGTCGGGACGGGCTTCGATCTGCACCGATATACTTTGGACAAGCCTTTGCGCTTGTGCGGACTCACCATCCCCTACGAGTACGGACTTCTCGCGCACAGCGACGGAGACGCCCCTCTGCACGCGCTGATGGACGCGCTATTGACCGCCGCGGGAGAACGCGACATCGGAGTCCTCTTCCCCGATACCGACGAAAAATACAAAGACGCGGACAGCACCGAACTGCTGAAGACCGTGTTAAAGATCCTGCGCGAAAAGAACCTCGTCGTCCTCTCCGTGAATCTGACCATTATCGCCCAGAGTCCACGCCTTGCGCCCTACCTCGAAGAAATGCGAAATAACCTCGCCGCTCTCCTCTCCGTTGCGCCGGAAAGAGTCTCTCTGTCTGCCACCACGACCGAAAAACTCGGACTCATCGGGGAGAATAAGGCGTTGTGCGCGCTGGCCACCGTTTTGGTCGCATAGCGATCGCCACGCAGGGGCGAAAATCCTTAACGGAGCGTAGCGAGAATTCATGATGCATAGCATCAATTCATGACGACTCGTCGTCAATTCATGCGGACCGCGTCCGCAATTCACGACGGCTATCAGCCGTCATTTTTTTATTCTCGTCTGACACTTCGTTGACAAAAACTTGTCGCTGACCAAGAGGCTGGTCGCCGAGCAATGCCCTTCGTCATTGTAGATACAATCGGCATAGCAGCGCACGACGCTGGGTGCGTCGTT
>JAFVAC010000077.1 GCA_017476265.1 Clostridia bacterium | reverse complement strand
TGATGGGAATCGAACCCACGACCGCAGCTTGGGAAGCTGCTGTTTTACCATTAAACTACATTCGCACTTCCGATGCAATGACTATATTACCACATCGGTTGGAGTTTTGCAAGCCGTTTTTATATTTTTTACCTTGGAGTTTTATCCTTTTAGGTTACGCCCCGGGGTGGGTGGGCGGGAGGGGCGTCACTCCAAGGAGACTTTTTTCATGCATAACTTTTGGAGAGCGCGGAGTCCGACAGCGATCCCAAAGGTCGCCGCGTACATCACCACAAGGCTGATCGGGATGATAAAGACCTGCCCGCCAAAGGTGAAACCGTAAAAGTCCTCCCACACCTTGAAGACCGCCACCGTCAAAACGTACAGGATAGAGTACAAAAAGGTCGGTATGACGCCGTACAAACTTTCGACGAACTTCAGTTCGGTCCGTTCAAAGAGAATAAAAGTCAATATGGCGATGACAGGCGTGGAGAAGTGCATAAAAAAGTTGTTCCCCGCAAATAGCGTGAAGTAGCCCGATCCGCCGATCGAAAACATCGGGCTGAGGAAGAAGACGACCGTCAAAAAGGTCACCGAGACGGCGGTCGTCGCAGCGAATTTTATCTTCATAAGCACCGCCGGGAAGACGTATTCGTCCCGGACGATATTGCGTACGTTGTAGTACAGAGTCGCGGCGGAGACGAGCGCCATGAGCACGTTGCTCAATACGGTGAAGTACCGGAAGAGTCCCCAGCCGTCGGTGATCAAAAGCGTCGTCAATATTGCGATATCGGAGCGGAAATTTTCGGTGATGATCGTCGCCGTGACGAAAAGGATCGTCAGATTGCCGACAAGCGACAGAGCGTTAAAAAGCCTTTTCTTTTGCATATTCCTCTCCTCAATAAGGTTTAGTAATCCCTTCTTCTCGGACGGCGGGAAAGGGCAAGTATGATGATCCCTACCGCGATCAACGCGCCGATGCCTGCTATGACGATGCCGATAATGGCGGACGTGGACAGTCCTCCGCCGGACTTTCCGACCACGCCTTCGCCCTGATCGACGGGAGTCGTCTCTTCCGTCCATTTGGCATACAGGACGGTATCGTCCGTGATCTCGCTCAACGCGGTCACAGGGCTCCCCGCAAACGAGGCGTCAGTGTACCATCCGCCGAAGACGTACCCCTCTTTCGTGGGCGTGGGCAGAGGCGCGCCGAGGATATACGAAGACAGATCCTCTTTCCCGTCTACGCTGAGCGTCACGCCGTAGATCGCCCACCGGATCTCGACGTCCGTCGTCGTCCCGTCCGTCCAGCAAAAGTTTTTCTTGTCGGACAATGCGGCTATAGCCACATACTGCCCGACGTTAAGCCCCACGTCTCCGGTGATCGTCACCGGGTCGTCCGCTATGATCTCCACGCGCTGTTGTCCGCCCGTATAGGCGAGATCGGACACTTTGACGGGGCGGTCCACTCTTGCGGGCAAAATATGCCAGACCGGCTTAAGATCGGCGATGGTCCCGTCGGACCAAACGGTATTCTTTTTGTCGCGGAGCGATACCGTAGCGGTATATTCTCCCACGTCGGTAGCGAAGTCGTCGCTGACGACATACCTTTCTCCCGCCGGGATCCTGGCTGTCGCGCCGAAAGCGGAGTACACGCTGTCCCCGACTACCGAAGGCTTCTCCACTCTGGCGGGCGTGACGGACCACTCCACGACTTTCTGCGCCGTGGTGCCGTCCGACCAGACGTTGTTGCTCTTATCGGGCAGATCGAAGGTCGCCCGATACGATCCCGCGTCTATTGCCGTCGTCCCCGACGTGACAGCGATCGGACCTGCGCTCGCCAAAAGGCGTACCGTCTCACCCGTGTACGGATAGGACGTCGCCCCCACTTCCAGCGTAAGGACTCGGGTGACGATTTCCCAGTCGATCTCCACCGTCCCCGTGGTACCGTCCGTCCAGACGTAATTCCTCCTGTCGGACAGATTGACGGAGGCGGTATAGTGATTGACCGTCGTCTGTTTGTCGCCTGTAATAACATATGCCGGATCCCGGGTGATCTCCGCCGTTATGACGGAGCCGGTATAGACGGGATATTTGCCGACAAAAACCGGCTTCTCCACACGAACGGGGGATATCGACCACTCGATGTACTTGACCGAGCGCGTGCCGTCCGACCAAATATAGTTGTCATCGACTAGGTTCACGCTCGCGGCATACTCTCCGGCGTTCGTCTCCCGGGCACCCTCCACTTCGTATGCGTCGGACCCGGCGATCAGAAGCGACTTCGGCGTACCGTCATACAAAAAGTTCGTCACGGCAGCCGTGGGCACGCCGATCGTACCCGGCTCGATCGTCCAATACAGCGTGCGATCGGCGTGAGAACCGTCGCTCCAGCAAAAGTTCTCACTCTTCAGCGAAAAAACCGCTTCATACTCTTTGGCTTCTATCCCTCTGTCCCCTGTGACCGACACTTCGGCAAAGGAAACGTCGTACGAGAAGAACTTGGTCGTCCCGTCGTAGACGAAAGAAGCGACCTTCGAGACAGGTAATGCCGTCTCCTTGGGCAGGATGACAAACTCCAGCACATACTCGTCGGTACTCCCATCATGCCAAGCGTAATTGGGATCGGACAGTCGGAAGGCGACGTCGTACGACCCGGCGTCTGTCGCCGAACGTCCGCTCGTGTAGCAGTAGTCGCCCGCGACGTATTCAAAGTATTGCGTCTGCTCGCTATAGACGTACGTCTTGTCCACCGCCACGGGATAGTCGAACTTTGCCCTCTCAATGGTCCAGGACAAGGTATAGGCGTCCTTGCCGCCAAGCGTACAGACGTAGTTTTCACTCACCAAAGTAAAGACGACGTCGCTCGTCCCCGCCGCGGTGCGTCGATCCCCCGTCACTTCGACGGCGGTCTCCTCCGACAAGGAATACGCAAAGGTCTTCTCTGTCCCGTCATAGAGATATTCACGCTCTTCGGGGACCGGATAGGAGACGGGCTTTTCGGCGATAGACCAATCGAGAGCGATCTCTGCCGTCGTCCCGTTCGCCCATTCGTAGTTTTGTTCATTCCGTAAGCGCAACAGGACCCGGTACGCCCCTGCGTCAACGGCTGTCGCCGTACCCGATATATCGTAGAAAGCGCTACTTGGGATCCCGCAAGAGAGATCGTGCCCGTTGTAGACAAGTGAATCGGCTGTTTGCGGTACCGACACTTGCCCTTTTAGGATACTCCACTCGATCTGACAAGACGTCTTCGGATCGGACTCTTCACCGAAATAGTAGTTCGTCCCGTCGATGAGCGTAGCCGTGGCGGTATAGTCGCCGACCTCGGTCCCGACGACCTCTCCTGTGACCAGATACGCTTCGTTGTTGCCGACGCCGAGCGTCTTTTCCTCCCCGTCGTAGCGATAGAGAGATTCGTCCGCGGGCGTCTCCACGCCTATCCTATGGACGTAGAGCGACAGATCTTGCTCGAACCCGTCATACCGTACCGTGACGACGTTGACGTACACGGTCACACCTCCCACTTCCGCCGTCTCTCCGACGCAGAGAAAACTCTCCTCTCCGTTCGCATATTCGTATTCGTATCCGGACACCTCGCTCTGTTTGCCGTTGACGTAAGTCGCCGTGACGATCAATCCGTAGGGCTCGAAAGTCTCAAAGGCAAAATACTCCGTTTTATAGAGCCCGGATAATTCGATGGAGACGACTGCCGGGGCGATCGCATTGAGCGTCTTGGTATTTTCATAGGTGGCATAATTTTCCGCGTCGTTCGGCGTGAAAGTATAGACGTAGTCGTACTCGCCGAGGCGCAAGATCGTCTCCGTCCACGCGACGTTCCCCGGGACCGAAGACGTCGAGATCGAAATATCGGGCAGTTCGTCGCCTTCGTAATAAGGACCCTCCTCCACGGGGACGGTGACGGTCGTCGGCGCGCGATCCAACTCTATGTCAATAAGAAATCGGTACGGCTCAAAATTGATCGGGTCGGCGCAGTACACGGCTCCGTACCCTGCGCCGTTATTACCGCACCGCGGTACGATCGTATCGTCTATCCAAGCATAATCCGCCGAAACCAAAGTATAGTCGGCGAGAGTCTTTGCCGGGTCATACACCCCATACAGGACGTCATACTCTACGTTTCCATACTGCGCTCGATCGAGATAGACCGAGACGTTCAAATTATAGTCATTATAGTTGACGGGGTCGGCATTGTAACGGGCGGCGTAATTTCTTTCGACGATCACGCCCGCCGACCAAGCGACGTTCGGCACAACGGTACCGTCGATCCAAACGTACCCCTCGTTCAGTCCTCCGTACTCTTCCAGCGTGGCTCCCGTGTATCTGCCAAGATCCAGACGAGGATGCGTTACATTCGCATATTCCGCCTTGTCGAGCGTCAGAGAGATCGCCAAAGAAAAGTTGTCGTAGTTGTTCGGATCGGCATTGTAGATCGCGGGATAAGAAGTCTGCCCGCAGGTCGGTCTCACGTCGCCGTCTGCCCAGAAGAAGCCGGCGTTCAAAGCAAAGTCCGACAGTCTTCCGTCCGCGCGATAGGTCCCGCCGTCGATCGCCGGGTGCGCCGCCGAGGAATACGTCGCCTTGCCGATAGAGACGAGGATGGGGGTGGAAGAATTGTCCTTGACCACCGTATCAAGCCCGTCGGTTACGGTCGCGGACAGATAGTAATAGCCGCTTTGCGCGACGAACTCTACTCCGTAAGTCGCTTGGTCCGCACCGACGATCGCCTCGTATGACGACCCGTCGGAAGAATAATACCATTGATACGTCGGGGCAAAATAGTGCGAAAACGCAACTGCGATGGTCTCTTCCGTCTCATCGAAAGTTTTATCAATATCATCGCTTTGGGCACCCAAAACGATCTCTTTCAGGGTCAGTTTTGCCACATAGTCGCCGTCTTCGACGAGGGTATAAATCGGGTAGATCTCTCCGGAGGACTCCCAGCCGGAAAAGTCATACCCGGGCATAGAAACGGCAGGGAGTTGCAGGTACAGTCCCGTCTTCGTGGAATAGGGATCGCCGTCGAGAGTCGCCGTGACGGACAGATCGACATTAGTCGCCTCGGACATATCGGTCGCATACAGGTCGGTCAGCCCGACGACAGACGCGCCGGAGTAGGTCGAGAAGTACTTGATGACGGGCAGATCGCCCTCGGACTGGACAAAGACGGAGTCGGGTAGGCTGAGATAAGCGGACGTCATATCCGATAAGGAATAGGCAAAATCATCCTCGTCGTCATATACTGCGCCGCCGTCGTAAAAACTGTGCGATACGGTCCCGCCGTTTGTCCCGGCGATCCCGCCGCGGTGGTCATCGTCTAAGAGAGAAAGATTGGCGACCGACAGGGCATAGTCCACGCTGCCGCCGTTGTGCCCGACGATCCCGCCGACCGCATCGGTCCCGGTTACACCGAGGACGGAAGAGGCGTTTTTACCGACGAAGAGGACTTTTTCGACGGTGCCGCCGTTGTCCCCGACGAGCCCGCCGACGATCGCACCGGAGACTCTGCCGACGACAAAGCACTCGGAGATCGCTCCTGCGTTTTGCCCTACCGCGCCGCCCGTGATAGCGCTATTGTTCAATAAAAGATCCATCGCATAGGAGTGGGAAAGGGTCCCATCCTCGCCTACCGTGCCGACAATGCCGCCGGCGAGGGTCGATTCGCCATACGTCAGCGAAAACGCTTCGGGCGCGAAGACGCAATCGGACGCGTCTCCTGTCAACGTGCCAACGATGCCGCCGAAGAGTTCGTCCGCGGTAACGGAGAGTTCGGAGGAGAGTTTTGCATAAGAAAGAGTCCCCGACTGCGCGCCGAGGATGCCACCGACGTTGGTCCCGACAAGGCTCAGAGTCCCGGAGGTGGAAAAGAGTCGCTCCGCGGTCCCTTCGCACAATCCTACCACGCCGCCGACGAGGTCGGTCGCGGACAGGGTCGCGCCGTTGATCGCACAATCGCGTAAATAGGTCGGTGTGGTACCGACAAGCTCTCCCTCGCCGTCGAATATCTCCTTGTTGACGTCGGAGCCGACGACCCCGCCTACCGTGACGAAGCCGGAGATCGATGCATTGAAAGAAAGACAGGACGAGACGGTCCCGTAGGACACGCCGACGAGCCCACCGGCGGAAATGCCACTCTGACCGGGCTCGACCGCTCCCGTCACGTCGGAAGCGGAGCACTCGGATATCACGCCGTCGTTGCTGCCGCAGACCGCTCCGAGAAAATCATTGGCGGCGAGCGTCGCGCCTACGACCGAGACCGATCGGACGGTCCCCGTCTCCCCTACATACCCGAAGAGTCCCGCCGAGTATACGCCGGAGACGGAAAGATTCGTTATTTTTTTGTCGGGATCGGCATAGAACGTGCCGTTAAAGTTCTTGACCGAAAGGTCGATGACGTCTTCGCCGGTCTCGGGGTCGGTCCCGCTGACATATTCTACCGAGGTCCCGATCGGCGTCCAAGCCTCGTCTCCGAGGTCGATATCGGCGGTCTGACGAACAAATTTTCCGGCAAGATCGTCACCGCCGTTGACGACGGAAGCAAGATAAGCGAGTTCCGCCCCGTCGGTCACGATATAGGGATCCTCTTCGGTCCCGGTCCCTGCGGAAAAACCCGCGGCGATCGTTCCGTCCCAAGCCGTCCCGGCATACGCCGCACTGCCCCCGGACGTCAAAGCCGCGACCGCCACAATGACCGCGAACAAGAACGTTACCGTCCCCAAAAACAGTCGCTTTATATTCCTTACGTCGTGCATATTGCCCTCCGAAAAAAACTATATCTATACAGAATAATTATATAGCAAACGCGCGCGCACGTCAATAGAGCATTTTTTGCACCTCCTCCCGCCGCGAATTGTCCATTTGACACTATTTCCCACGGCGTGGTATACTAACGATAGGATTTAGGTTTATGATACTGCAAAACGTGTTGTTGAAAAAAAGTGCGGAGGAAAGAGGCGCGCTGTACGCAAGGACGGACGGCGAGGTCCGCGCGGAGGAAAAGGGACTTCGGGTCGGGCAAGGCGCGGGACTGAAGTTTGACACATACTTTGGAAGTTTTTCGATAGGAAAGTGGTCGAAATATACTGTTATTAAGCATTTTTCCCTGCGCGTGGAGGCGGAGGGAGAATACCTTTTGGAAGTCTTTTGTCGAACGGAAAAGGAGGAAAAAAAGCTCTTTTCTTCTTCGGTGACGGGGACGACGGTCGTCCCGATCGAAAACGCTGACGGCGTCGTGTACTTCACCGTTCGGGCGATAAGCGACGTCTTGATCTTTTCCGCCAACTATCGCACGGAAGAGGCGCCGCCCTTCGACGTGAATATCTGCGCGATCATCTGCACCTACAAACGAGAAGATTTCGTCAAAAAGAACGTAAAAACGCTGTCTTCCCTCGCCCACGGGGCTCTGGAGGAAAGATTGCACGTCCTGGTCGTGGATAACGGCGGGACTTTGACGGATAAAATGATAGAGACCGACCGGATCGGGGATGTTTCGACCGCGCTCAACATGACGAGCCAAAAAGATATCTCGACTGCGCTCGACGGGACGGACGAAAAAGCAGTCCCGGTGGCGACCGAAAAAGAAGAAGCGACAATAGAGATCCTTCGGAACAAGAACGTCGGCGGCGCCGGCGGGTTCACCCGCGGATTGATCGAAGGTATGGCGCGAAAAAATCAGTATGGATTTTCTCACTATCTTCTGATGGACGACGACGTGGACTTCGAGCCCGAGACGGTATACAGGACGTATACGCTTTTATCCTATCGGAAGCCGGAGTATACAAGAGCTTTCGTCTCCGGCGGGATGCTGAGACTGGACAAGCCGACAATACAGTCCGAGGGCGCGAACTTTTGGGACTATGAAAAAGGTGCTGTGGTCCCGCTGAAGCACGGATACGATCTGTCCGACTTTGACAACGTGATAAAAAACGAGACCGAAGAGGAGATCAACTACTCCTCCTGGTGGTACTGCGCGATGCCGACGGAGATCCCGACGGAGGACGATCTGCCCTTGCCGCTCTTCATCAAAAGAGACGACGTGGAATACGGTCTGCGGAACGGAAGAGACTTTTTCACCCTCAACGGTATAGGCATCTGGCACGAACCGTTCGAGAAAAAACGTCCCGCCGCACTGGAGTACTATTATGTCAGGAACAGGCTGGTGATGGACTTTTCTTTGGGGCGGGCGCACACAAAAAAGTACTACGCCCACTATCTCTTACGCGAGATCCTCCTGTCCTGTCTCCGATTCCGATACAACGAAGCGGACGCTATGCTTTTGGGTGCGGAAGACTTTCTGCGTGGGACGGAATGGCTGAAGAATACAGACCCCACGGCGACGAACGATCTCGTCCGCGGCTACAACGCGACGCTCCGTCCGGTGACGGAACAAGAAGTAGCCGCCTGCACTCCGCCCCCCTCCTCGAAAGGACGATGGACAAAGGTCCTCCGTATCATCACGGCGAACGGCTGGCTTCTCCTCTCGAAAAGAACCGTCCTCGTCCCCCTGGCTCGCCCTTCTTACAAGTTCTTTTTTATGGCAAAACGCGCCCTCAACTACGACCCGGAGACGAAGACCGGCTACACCACCGAAAGACGTCTGCGGCCCGTCCTGCGCTTACTGAGACAATATCGAAAAGTCAAGAGGGACTTTTTCAAAAAATATGATATACTACTAACAGACTATCGACAAAACGGAGACTCCCTCAAGAGTATCTCCTTCTGGAAAAAATATTTGGAGCCGGGAGATAAATAACGTGGCGGCACTGGCAAACGTAAAGCGAAGAATAAAGTTTTTGGTGCAAAAATGCCTTCGACTCGGGCTGAAGGTCCTTTCGCCTTTCATCAAGACCGAACAAAACCGGATCGTCATCGTCGCCGTCAAAAGACGGGGCTACGCCGACAATCTGAAATACGTCTGCGAAGATCTCCTGCGCTCAAACAAAGACGACCTTACGATCGTGTGGGCGACGGAATATCCGGAGACCTGTGACGAGATCCGTCAAAAGGGCATTCGCATCGTCAAGCTCCCCTCTTTCGGGTACGTCGGAGCGCAGTTAAAAAGCAAAGTGGTCGTCTATAACGACGCCATCCCTCCGTATATGCCGAAAAAGAAGGGGCAGATCTATCTGAACACCTGGCACGGCGGGATCAACTTCAAGCACATCGGCTACGACTATCTGTTCGATCGATCGAAATTGTCTCTGAAAAAATTCGCCTTGGGCAATCCGCAGCCGGACCACTTCCTCTCCGGGAGTCGCTTCTTTACCGAAAACACGGCGGAGAGCTTCCGCTTTTCGGAAGAAGTTTTCCTCCCATGGGGACTCCCCCGGAACGACGTCCTTTTCGACGTCGTCAATCATTCCGCTATCGCCCAAAAGGTCCGTACCTTTTACGGCGTCCCCACCCACAAGAAGATCGTTTTGTACGCGCCCACCTTTCGGGTCGCATTCGAGTCCGACCTGCACCAACTGGACGTAGCGTTATTGCGCGCCACTTTGTCCGATCGCTTCGGCGGAGAGTGGACGGTCCTCTATCGCGGGCACTACTTTGTCAAAACCGACGACAGGTCCTCCGAAGACGTCATCGACGCCACTCTCTATCCCGACAGTCAAGAGATCCTGATTGCTTCCGACGTGCTTATCAGCGACTATTCCAGTATGATGTGGGATATGTCCTTTTTGTACCGACCGGTCTTCTCCTACGCGCCCGACGCGGAAAACTACGAAAAAAACGAGCGAGCTTTCGCCTATCCGATGGATCGGTGGCCCTATCCGATCGCCTTCGACAATGCCTCCCTTGCGGAAAAAATAAGATCCTTCGACCCGATTCCTTATCGAGAAGCGTTGGAAGACTTTTTTGTCGAAGCAGGCTCGTTTGAGCGCCCGGATACCTGCAAAAAGGTCACCGAACTTATCCTTTCGTATTGTCAAAACGAGGTAAAGAAATGAAAAAGGTCATCACCTACGGCACCTTCGATCTACTCCACTACGGACACGTCAACCTCCTGAACCGCGCAAAAAAACTCGGCGACTATCTGATCGTCGGGCTGTCCACCAACGAATTCAACCTACAAAAAAACAAGACCTGCTTTTTTGACTACGAAGAGCGGAAAAAGATGCTGGAGTCCCTGCGCTGCGTAGACGAGATCATCCCGGAGACCTGCTGGGAGCAAAAGCCGGACGATATTCTGCGTCACGACGTCAGCGTCTTCGTCATGGGAGACGACTGGGAAGGAAAGTTCGACTATCTGAAAGAATACTGCGAAGTGGTCTATCTGCCACGCACGCCGGAGATCTCGACGACAGAATTAAAGGCGAAAATCTTAAAATAAAAACCGTTTTCCTTTGCGAAAAAGCCACCCGTAGCGGGTGGCTTTTTGATTGCTTTTAACAACGGCTTAGTAGGACTCGTTGCGACGGCGGTCGGTGACGTTGTCGATGGCGATGACGAGGGCGGTACAGAGCGCATAGTCAAAGCGATCGTCAATGGACAGGACGAAAGAGTCGCGTAAGGAGACCCTACGGGAGATGTGCCCGATGGATCTGCCGTTGAGGGTGATGTTGTAGTTGAATCCCAAAATATTGCCGTCTATGACGAGATCGCCGAGGGTACTCTCGATAAAATACTTGTCACGGAAAGAAAGGAGTTTTTTTCTGACGGTGACGATCTTGTTGCCGGACGGGTCGATGACGAAAGCCTTCCGTCCGAAGAGAGAGAAGAACTTATTGCGGACGGTGTAAAGGCGATTTTCGCTCAAGTCCGTGACGAACTTCTTTCTGGTGAAGCTGAAGATCTTTCCTTTGACTTTGAGGACGTCTCTTCCGGACAGATCGGTGACGGTGGAAGAGCCCCCCAGGGATATCCATTTGTTTTTGATTGCTAATTCCATAAATTTGCCTCCCTTTTCGGTAAGATGATACTTTTATTATACCTTAGATTCGCTTGCTTATCAAGTCTTTTTTTGTCGCCGCGCCCATTCATCAAGATTTCGGCAAAGACTTTTCTATGATGAGGACGTTCTTTTCGTCCACGCGTTCATATGAGACTCTGTTACAAAGGCTCTTCACGATCGTGATCCCGAAGCCGCCCATCGGTCCGTCCGGCGTGGGAGCATGCTTTTCTTCCACGCTCAACGGGTCGAAGGGCGCGCCGTTCGAGCGGAACACGAGGGAGATCGAATCGCCCTTTTTCCTTGCGTCCACGGTAATGAAAAAGGCGGAAGAGACCTTTTCATAGGAGACAAGATTGTTCATCACCTCATCGAAGATAACGTCGAACTCTCCTTTGACGCGCTCGTCGAGGAAGGTGAAAACGCCGTTAAACCCGGCTACCGCCTCGTCGATTGCGGAAAAGTCCGGGTCCTGCCAAGTCTTTGAGAACCGCAAAACGGGCGTATCCAATAAAAGCATCGTGACGTCGTCGAAAGGTTCTTTTTCGCCGGTAAAGGTCGCGAGGTCTTTTTTCATTCCCGACAGGACGTCCTCCGACGATGCTTCCGCCGTGGAAAGTAAAGACCGCACTATCCGCTCGTACCCGAACTCCTCGTTGTCATCGTTGATGGCCTCGTTCAGCCCATCGGTAAAGAGAAACAGCCTCTTGTCGGTAAGATCGAACGTCTCCACCGAAAAACGGAAGTCCTTGATCCCGCCGAGAACAAAGTTGGGACGGACGGCAAGCCTTTCGACTTTTCCGTCGCCGATCATGTACGGTCTCTCGTGTCCGGCACTCACGCATTGCATTACTCCGTCGGTCTTGTCTACGACGCCGACGAAAGCGGTGACGAAGAGCCCGGCTTTGTTATTTTCCATCAATTCGTTATTGACGTCGAAGAGAGTTTGCTTCAAGTCCCTTGTCGTCTGCAAACGAGTCTTCAGGAGCCCTTTGGTCCGCATCATAAAGAGCGCGGCGGGGATCCCCTTACCGGTGACGTCCGCAATGACGACGGCAAAACGCTTTTCGTCAATATAAAAATAGTCGTAAAAGTCCCCTCCTACCTCTTTAGCGGAAGCAATGTCGGAAAACAGTCGCACAAAGTCGTCCTGATAACGCGGGTCGGGGAGCGCCTCCAACTGGATCTCCCGTGCGATGGAGAGTTCGGCGTCCATTCGCTCACGCTCTTTGGCGTCGGCTTTTATTTTGTCCGCATAAGAAATGATCCCCTCTTGCATTGTCAAAAACGAACCGGAAAGGACCCCGATCTCGTCCTTGGCGCGGATTTTGGGATCGACAACAGCGAGATCGCTTTCGGACGTCATTTTCTCGGTGAAGGTCATTGCGCTCTTGTTGAGTCGGGAGACGTTTTTGACCAAGAAGAAATGCGCGAGCAATTCAAAAAGGACGATAAGAACCACCGTCGCGATGGACATGGCGATGAGTTCGGTATGCAAAAAGGACTGTATTTCCGCCTTGGCATATCCGATATCATATTCGATAAAGATCGTCGCAAGGTAACTTTCCGTCTCGTCCTCCGTCCCCTCGTTGATAGGGTATCCGATATCGACGTATTTGTAATACTTCCCGTTGAGAGCGTATTCGTCGTACTTGCTGGCGGCGACGTGAATGGGATGATCCGACTCGTTCAACTCGTAAAAGGCGCCCGGAAAAACCGTAACGTCGGTTATTTTGTCGTCCAGACCATAGAGGGAATCCACAAGATATACAAGCCTGTTCCTTTCTTCGTCCCAAAAAGCGATGAAAGAATTGGTCACCCCCGGTGTGATGACGCTCTTGTCTATGATGCCGGAGAGGGCAAAATAGTCCTGCCTCAGGCGCAGACTGATCTGCGCGAGACCTATCATACCCGTTTCATTGTAGTATAAGTTGCCGTATTCTTTACGGCACTTTTGGAGCAATTCTTCCCCTGTCAGACCTTCGGTCGCGTCGGGTTCCTCCTCGTAGATGGGCTTGACGTAGTCGGACAAATCGAACAATTCTTCCTTATGGACCGCTTCCCGGATGGACAGTTCCAATTCGTCCATGGACTTGTCCATCGTGCGGAACAATTCGTCCAGCGTCCTCTCCCGGTAGATATAATAACTGCTAAGCCCTGCGCTCAACATGACGATGAGCGTCAAACCGACTCCGAGCAGCAATAATTTATAGCGGAGTTTCATCTTACTCGATCGTAAGGACGTTGATAAACCCGGTCACGCTGAAGACCTCTCGCACGACGGCGTTGATGTTTTTGATCGTCAGAGACTTGTTTTCTGCGTCCAAACGGCGCTTAAGCGCAAGAAGAGCGCGGAGCCCGGCGGAAGAGATATACTCCACGTCGGTAAAGTCCACGACGACCTTGTCTTCGGTGATGTTTTCCCCTGCAATCGTGGCGTCGAAAGCGGGTGACGTGACGGTATCCAGTCTGCCTTTGACGGTGACGGTCAAAACGTCTGCGTGAATGATATTGATTTCCATTATTTTTCTCCTCCGGTTTTGATTTTTATGATCGTATTGTTGAGATTGAGCACGCGCATATAGTTCATCTCGTCCGCAAGGGCGGAGATCAGCGATATCCCACCCGTGAGATACTCCCCTTTTTCTTCGCACTCATACTTAGTCGGGTCAAAGGGGAAGCCGTCGTCCCGTATGCGCAACAAAACTTCCTCTTTTTCTATCTTCAGATTGACGTCGATGTCGTTGGGCTTTTGTTTCTTATACCCATAATGAATGATGTTGTCGACCATCTCTTCACACGCCAACCCGATCACTTGTGCGTCCCTGTTGTCCACGCCGTGGTCAAGAGCGAACCGAACGATCTCCTTCGACGTCTCCGAAGGACTCTCGATCTTGTTGTTGACCGTGATATCCAAGGTATTGCAGTCGATCTTTTCGGTCATAAAAACGCCATGGTACTTCTTTTTGCGCACGTTTATGACCAACACGACGCCGTATGTGATGACGACGGTAGCGTACTCGGTGATGACCCGGGCGACGGAGTAGCCCATCAGTCCTTGCACCTGCATAAGCCCCAATGTCAGGGGGATCAACAGGATCGCCTCCCGCATAAGGACCGTGACCACAGCGGGGAGGTTCTTTTCGATCGAGGGATAATAATTAGTGGAAAACTTGTTGATCTCCAACGGGATCGCCGACAAAAGATAGATCCTGATAATGAGCGCGGCACGCTCCATACCCTCTCCGGCGTCGCTATAGCCGAATAAGACGGAGTAGCCTTGTGGCCACGCCATAATGATCGCCGTGATAAAAACGGTGACGGCGATATTGATAAAGTATATCTTTTTCACGACCGAACGGAGAGAAAAGTAGTCTTTCTCCCCATAAAACACACCGCAAACGGTGGGGATCAAGCCCAAAATGCCGCCGGAAAAGAGGTCGAAGACGAAAATGAGATTGCTTACAAGACCGAATATCATAAGGTCGGTCTCCCCCGTGATCATGCGACTGAGGACCACGTTGATGATAAGGGTCTGCGCCGCCGTCAAAAGGAGAGTCAGAGCGGTGGACAAAGACGCCTTCAGGACCGATTTCATCTCGACAAAGACGCCTTTGATCTTAAACGTGAATGAGAGCATCCTTCTCTTTGACTTGGCGTACGGGAAGACAAGAAGCAGACTCGCCGCATACCCCACCGCGGAAGACAGAGCCGCGCCGTACATACCCATATCGAAGACGGCTAAAAAAAGCACTTCTACGCCGACTTTGACCGCGTTGGCGACGATGTAAAAAGCCGCGGACAATTTCGGGTTGTTGTCGGTGGCGATGAGATTGGCTAAGATGATCGCCGCCATTACGATGGGGTCGGTGACCATATAGACGAGGATATATTGATACGAATACTCGTACAAAGACTCGGCAAAAAGACGCGCAAGAGGCGCCGCTAAAAAGGGACCCGACGCCGCAAAGACGGCGGAGACGCCCACCCCGAAAATAAGGCAGGCGGAAAAAACTTTTTTTGCCCGGACAAGATCCCGCTTGCCCAAAAGATTGGCGATGACGATGGCTCCCCCTACGCCGAAGGCAAAGCCGGGGACCTGAATGACGTACAGGACGGGCATGGAGAGAGAGGACGCGCTGAGCGCTCCGGGACCGATCATATTGCCGATAAGGATCCCGTCAAGCAAAGACCCGAACTGCATGGCAAAGATCATCAGGACCGACGGGACCAGATATTGCAAGAACTTTTTGTTGATCAGTCTGGCGTTCCTTTCCATCAGACGTCGCTCCTTGTAAAGAAGTTGAGCCCGGCAAGGGATTCGATCGACTTTTTCAGATACGTCTCATCGGTGATGGGCCACTTATAGCCGAGGTGATACAATGATTTGACGGAGAACTCGTCGTCCGACAGGATAAAGGCGTGCGTATGTCCGTCGGCGGCGGCGTAGTTGATGAGCGAAGACACGAGCATATTCTTGCTTTCATCCGCCATGATCTTTTTCATCGCCTCGAAAAACTCGGCGTCGGATACGACGTCTATCCTGTATCCGAGTTCGTTCATGACCGCTACGACGTCGCCCATCTGCACCCCGTGCGAGTTCGCCGCGTGGAACACGGTAAACTTTTTGTCGGTGGTGGACAGTCGCAGGACCGCTTTAGCCACTTCGTCTATCGGCGTAAAGTCCACCGTCGCGTCCATTGTGTTGACGGGGAACTTGCCGATCGTGACATACCCTCTGAGGTCACGCATAAACCCGTTGGTGACGGAATTCGCCTGGAACTCTCCGTCGCTGTTCCTGCCCATCAGGTTGCCGACGCGGATGACTTTGCCGTCCAGCCCGTCGTCCACCGCCTCCAGGATCGCTTTTTCGGCGTTGAATTTTGAGTGGACGTACTTGTTGGAGATGTCTTGGCCGAAGTCGAGCATATTCTCCTTCATGCGGAAATTTTGGTCGAACTTGTCGTCGATATTTTCTCCGGCGACCGACAGCGTGGAGATCTGAATGAGCCTTGCTCCTCGCTCTTTTGCGATCCCGATGAGGTTTTTCACCCCGCCGACGTTGATCCGTTCGATGAAATCGTCCACGGCGAAATGCTTGACGACGGCGGCGCAGTTGATGATCGTATCGAACGACACACGGCTGAGTTTTTCTATCAACTTTTCGTCAGTGACGTCGGAATCGACGACGGTGACGTGTTTGTCGATGAGGTCGCGCATAGGCGAGTCGAAGTAATAGGCAAGGAGCCCCTCCAACCTCGTGAGGGCGTCCGCGCCCGTGCGGGAGGAGCGCACCAGAGCGATTACGTTGTGCTGTTCATCCAACAGTTCTTTGAGAATATGGATCCCCAAAAAGCCCGTCGCACCGGTGACAAGCACGGTCCCGAGAGGACGCGAGCAGGCGATCTCATCGACGTACTTGACGGTATTGAAAGTAAGAGACCCCACTTCCACCGACTCTTTTTCGGCGACTTCCGACGTCTGTCCGCGCTTTTCCAAAACGGACTTTTCCATCTCCGCCACCGTCGGGTAGTCGAATACGTCCTTGTATGCGATGGGCAAGTCCGCTTGCAGCGCCAGCATGGCGATCTTGGACGCGGAAAGAGACGTCCCCCCGAGGTCGAAGAAGTCCTCGTCTATGCCGATCTCCTTTCTGCCGAGTGCTTTTGCGAACACGGAAGCGATCTTCTTTTGCAGCTCGGTCTTGGGGGCGACGCGCGTCTTTCCTTCTTCGGACTTCTTCTCCGGCTCCGGGAGCGCCTTTTTGTCGATCTTGCCGCTGGCGGTCAAGGGCATCTTGTCCAATTGGCACAAAACTTTCGGGATCATGTACGGCGTAAGGGTCTTGGAGAGGTGTCGGGTCAGATCGTCCTTGTCCACTTCACGCTGCGCGGTATAATACGCCGCGAGATAGTCGCCGTCGGTGTCGTTGGTTTTGACGACGATGATGCTCCGCGAGACGTCGGGATAAGCATTGAGCGCTTTTTCGATCTCGTCCAGCTCCACCCTCAGTCCGCGGAGTTTTACCTGATTGTCCAGTCTCCCGAAGAACTCCACGTTGCCTTCGGCGTTGTATCTGGCTAAGTCGCCGCTCCTGTAAGCGCGTTTTCCCTCGATCGTAATGAACTTTTCTTCGGTCTTGTCGGGCATACCTAGATAGCCTATCCCGACGCACTCTCCCGCGATGGTGAGGTCGCCGATGGCGTTGATCGGGAGGATATGTCCCGCTTTGTCCAAAAGGTACAGGGCGGTGTTGGCGAGCGGTTTTCCGATGGTGACGTACTTGTCTTCCACCTTATGATAGGTACAGGTGACGGTGGTCTCCGTCGGACCGTAACCATTGTAGATATCCGCTTTTACGCCCAACGAGCGCAACTTTTCACAAAGTTCTTGAGGTACGGCTTCGGCTCCCATATCGAGGACTTTGAATCCCCTTAACGAGTCGAGGAAGGGTTTTACGTCAATAAAATTGGAGACAAAAGACGGGGTCATAAACATAATATTGACGCCCTCTTTGACCAATGTCTTTGCCAAAAGCAGCGGATTTTCTATCTCCTCTTCGGTAGCGATGACGGCGGTGTAGCCATGGGACAGAGGCACGCACTCTTCCTGCAAAGACGCGTCGAAAGCAAAGGACGCAAAAGAGCAGGAGACCGCGCCGCCTTCGATGTTCCTGTACAGCGCAGTGCCACGGTTGGTGCCGTCGCAGACGTAATTGACCAGATTCCTGTGCGAGATCATGACGCCCTTCGGCTTGCCGGTGGAGCCGGACGTGTAGATGATATAGCAAAGGGAGTCCTGCGGGATCTCCAGGTCAGGATTTTCGATACGGTCGGACAAAAGAGCTTCTTCCACGACGATGACTTGTAGTCCGCACGTCTTGATAAGAGCGGACTTTTTGTCGGAGATATCCCGGGTGGTGACGACGTACTTCGCGCCCGAATCTGCGACAATGTACTCGATACGCTCGTCCGGGTACTTGGGATCCACCGGCACGAAGGCTCCGCCCGATTTGACGATCCCCTGTCTGACGACGTACGCGTCCCGGACCCTCGGCATCATCATGACCACCTTGTCGGCGAGACCGACGCCGGCGGTAAGAAGAGCGTGCGCGATCTTGTTGGCATTCTCGTTCAGCTCCCGATAAGTATATCTGCCGCCTTTTCCAACGACGGCGGTCTTGTCGGGGACCCTTTGGGCTTGACGCTCGAGGAACTTGTTAAAGGAGACGTCTTCGATCGCTTCATACGTTTCGTTAAAGCGGGCGTACAGTTCGCGGTCCTCTTTCGGGAGGGTATTCATGTCCTTTATTTTCGTCCGAACCGAAAGTTCGGTCAAAACCAACTCAAACAACCGGGCGAAAGACTCCATCGTATCACGATTGTAGTACGACTCGTCCCACTCCACATGCGCGCGGAATTCGCCCTCCTCCAAAAATACGTCCACCGAGAAGGGACACTTGGGGGTATCGGACTCGATCAGGACCGACTGCACCTTGGCGTCGCCGATACGATCGAACGAGAAAGAGTCGCCCTGATAGGCGAACATAATATCCGCCGTCACGTCGAAGTCGTTGACGATCTCGGCAAAGGAGTAGAGATCGTTGGATTGCAGGTCCTGCAAAAGAACCTTCATCTCGCGGAGTTTGTCCGCGACAAGATCCTCTTCCCGATACCGGACGTAAACGGGTAAGGTCTTGACGAGCATGGAGACGGTATTCGCCGTGCCGGAGGAGGCGCGACCGTTGTAGATCGTGGTATACAGACTGTCGGTCTTGTAGAGATACTTGGACAGTGTGAACGCAAAAGCGAAATTGAAATACGCGTTCATCGTGAGTTTGTTTTTGTCCACGAAAGCACGGATCTTTTGTGCGTCAAGGGACATAATGCGGTCGAAAGATCGCAGCTTCGATCCTTCTGCGACCTTCAGGTCCTTTTTAATGACGTAATCGCCGTCCACGTCCTTGAACAGATCGGTATAGAAGGCTTTTTCTCTTCCAAGACGCTCCTCGGTGCGATCTCTTTTCTCTTTCAACGCCACACGGAATCCGTCGAGCGATTCCGATTCCAACGGCTCGCCTTCGTAAGACTTGTTTATATCGCCGAGCAGGACCGCTTCGCTCGTCCCGTCGCAGATGATATGGTGGAAATCGAGGAAAAGATAGTCGTCTTGTTCCGTCCGATAGATCTCCGCGCGATACAAGGGCGCGTCCAGCAAAGAAAAGGGACGGACGAGGGCGCTCTTGTCGATCTCTTTGACGGTGTACTCCCCTACGACGGCGGGGAAAACCTTGTTGTCGCGGGCGGAGATATCACCGTCCTCGTTCATACGCAAAGTGGTCTTGACGTAGGGGTGATTGTCGATTGCCTTTTCTACCGCTTCTTTCAGCCGGAGCCGGTCGATCGACTTCGGCAAGCGGAACAGAATGGGAATATTGTAGTTCGTGGTGCCGGGTTTAGCGGCGCATTCGACGAAGATCCCTTCCTGCGTCTTGGTGATAGGGTACTCGGACAGCTCTTCGTAAGCGACGGTCTCTTCCGCTTGCGACAAGCGTGCGGCAAGGGCTCTGACCGTCGGGCACTCCTTTAAGACGACGTTATCGACGTCTTTGCCGAATCGCTTCGACAAGAGGATGGAAAAACGAATGGAGGACACGCTGGTCAACCCGGCTTCGTAGACGTCGGTCGTCACGCCGAAGGAGTCCGTCCCGAGGATCTTTTTCAATATCTCGTAGACCGCCCCTTCCGCCTCGGTCTCGGGGAGAACCTTCTCCTTTTCCCGGACCTGCGGGACCGGCAGAGCGCGCTTATTGACCTTCTGATTCTGATTCAGAGGGATCTTGTCGATCTGCATGGTGTATGCGGGGACCATATAGGGAGGTTTTTCGGCGGCGATAAACTTGTTCAGGTCGTCCACGTCGATCTCGTGGTCGGAGACGATATAGGCGCAGACGTATTTGACGCCGGCGGGATCGGTAAAATCTTTGACGGTGGCGTCTTCAATGCCGGGATATTTTCTTATGATCTCCTCGATCTCGGACAACTCCACGCGGAAACCTCTTATCTTGACCTGACCGTCCTTTCTGCCGATGAAGTCCACGGTGCCGTCGGCAAGATATCGCACGACGTCTCCTGTTTTGTAGAGACGGCGGAAAGCGGGATCGTCGTCGAATGGATTGGTCAAAAACGCCTTTTTATTCTCCTCGTCACGATTGAGATATCCCCTCGCCACCTGCGGCCCGGAGATGTACAACTCTCCCTGACAAAGCGTGGGGAGCCTCTTGCCCGACTTGTCCAAGACGTACGTCTTGTAGTCGTCGTTCGCCTTGCCGATAGGCACACGATAGGACTTTTCTTTCACCGGGTACGCCGTGCAATAGACGGTGCCTTCGGTCGGTCCGTACCCATTGATCAAAGTATACTTCGGCGGATCGACGGGGACGAGTTTTTCTCCGCCGACCAAGAGATAACGTAGCGACTTCGTCTCGATCATCTCGACGAATTGTCTCCCCACTTGAGTGGTGAGCATAGCGTGGGTGACGCCGTTGTCATTAAAGTACTCTCCCAGTTTTACCAGGTCGAGGCGCATCTCATCTGGGATGACGTACACGCAACCGCCGTGCGTCAACGTGGGGTACAAGTCGAGCATATCGGCGTCGAACCCGTAAGAAGCATAAGCCGCCACGCGGGAATCTTCGTTCACCCGGGCGACCTTAGCGTGATACTCGGCGAAAGTGTTGATGTTTTTATGCTCGAGCATGACGCCCTTCGGCACGCCGGTAGACCCCGACGTATATAACATAATAAAGAGGTCGTCGGGAGAGATTTTTACGTCGAGCGAGGTGGAGGCGGGCAAACTCCCGATTTCGTCCGTATAGAGTACTTCTCCGATAAATCCCGACAAAACGTCGTCGAGCGTCCTATCCTTGATGAGCGCTTTTGCGGAAGCGTCCTTGACCATGAACTCCAACCTCTCCTGCGGATAAGACGGGTCGAGCGGCTGATACGCCGCGCCCGATTTCAGCACGCCGAGGCTGGCTATGACGATATACTCCGATTTTTTGATGAGTACAGATACTTTGTCCTCTCGTCCGATCCCCTTTCCGACCAAAAAGGCGGCGATCCTGTCGGAGAGTTCATCCACCTCTTTATAGGTATATTTCTTCTCCTTAAAGACGACGGCATTTCGATCGGGATATTTTTGCGCCGTTTCGCGGAAGCGATCCACGACGGTCTTGGAAAAATCGATGTAAGATAGATCGACGGTATTGATTCGATCCAAAAGGGTCTTTTCCTCCTCGTCGGTCAGATCGACGTCCGCAAGTCGGTCCTTGGACAAAAACTCTTGCAAAACGACGTCGTAAAGGTGCAAAAAATGTTCGATCGTTTCGTCTTCGTAAAGGTCGCTTCGATACTCCGTCCATGCCGAAAAGCGCCCTTCGTCGCGATGGATCTCGATAGAAAGATTCCCCTTGCCGTCCCGTCTTTCCAGTTGCTCGACGCGGAGAGTCTTCCCTTTGACCGTGGTCTTGTAGAAGGTGTCGCCCTGATAAGCGAACATGACGCCGGCGCTTATTCCGAGGTCCTTTGCCATCGCCGAAAAGGGGTAGAGAAGATTCTTTGCGCTGTCGGTAAGTTCGTCACAGGCTTGGCGCAGATATTCTTCTACCGAGTCCTTTGCTTCCAGGTAGAACGGGAAGGTCTTGACGAACATCCCCATCGTATGGGTCAGTTCGCTCGTGCGCCCGTTGTGGACGGTCAAAAACAACGCCTTGTCGTCCATATTGACTTTGGACAGCAGGTAGGAGAAAGCCGCCAAAAAGTACGCGGAAGTCTTGACACCGAGCGGTTTTGTGCGGGACTTGACTTCGACGTCGGTGATCGAAAGATCGGTCTTTCGACTCTTGTAGGCGGGCTTCCCGTCGTTTTTATCAAAGATCAGATTGGAATCGGTCTCCGGATCAGCGATGACGCGCGAAAAGTACTCTTTCTCCGCGGCGCAACCTTTCGACTGCAGAAGTTCCGCTTCCGCCAGAGCAAAATCATTGGCGGTGTAGGTCTCTATGGTCGGGGCGACGCCCTCGTATGCGCGCATTACTTCGTCCAAGAAGAGTTTCAGCGAGGTGCCGTCCATCAAAATGTGATGAAAGTCATAGAAAAAGTAGTACTCGCCCGCTACCCGATACAATTTCAGCCGATAGAGCGGACTGCCCAAAAGCACATAGGGAGGAGATTGCAGTTCAAGTTCGTTTTTATCAAGAATGGGTATCTGTAACTCTCGTTTTTGGATCCTTTTATAGACGACTCCGTCCTCCCCCTCAAAAAGTTCGGTGAACAGATACTCGTGCGCGTCGAACACGTCTTTCACCGCGCGGACGAACCTGTCCACGTCAGGATCTTTACCGAGGTTTACGCAGTTGGCGAGGTTGTAGGCGTCCGTCTCATTCAGGCACGAAACGTAGATCCCCTCTTCCGTCTTGGACAAAGGATAATAGGCTTGCATCGGCGTCTCCTTATGTATGGCGTCGATTCTACCCGTCCGTAGCGATAGGGTCACGAAAGCCATACTCACTTATAATGTGCCACTCAAAGTCGAAAAGACTGCTTTTCGACAAGTAACCACTATAATAGTATAACCTCCTGTCCATCAAATGTCCATCAAGACCTTGCTTTTCTTCGTTTTTCTCGCATTTACCGATTCTTGCTTACCACTTTTCTCTGCCAGGACCTTTTGCCGCAGTGCGGGCACTTCATAAAGCGGGTCCTGTTGACGTGCATAGCCAAAAACACGTTCTTATAAGCGGGGACGTAGCGATATCCACACTTGGCGCATTCGTAATAGCCCGCCTTTTGCTCTATCCTGAGCGCAAATATGCTTGCGCCGAGCATAACCGCTATGCCGATCGCCGCCAAAAGGATCCGCAGCCACAATTCCATATCTATATAAGTCGCTATACAAGCGAGCGTGATCAAGGATATGACGGCGATGACTCCCATGACGATCTCGTTCGCCAACAGTCTCTTATCGGAGTCTTCTTTTTCTTTTAGTGTTTCTAACAGATTCTTTTCCAACTCTTTGTTGTAGTTTTCCATAGATAGCTTCTCCCCACACAATAGTTCGTTGACCGTGATCTTTAAGAGATCGCACAATTCCAGCATTATTGCCGAGTCGGGCATAGACTTACCCGTTTCCCACTTCGATACCGCACGATCGGTAATGCCCAGCTTCTCCGCTACTTGCAGCTGCGTCATGTTTTGTTCTTTCCTCTTGTCCGCAATGAATTTTCCTATTTTGATTTGATCCATAATCGCACCTCCTTTCCCCTCTATCATAGCCACTTTCTTCACAAGAATCAACAAACCAACGGTTGAGTCCGCCAAAAACAACTGTCGTTAGATACCATATTTTTATCTAATTTAGGCGAAAAAAAATCAATGTCGTTAGTTCAAAACCTACATGATAGGAAAAAGTCCAAAATGACAGCTCAAAAACGCAACCTTTTTGTCCAACTTTTTGACTGCATAAATATTCTGTTTTTGTGCGATCGCTCGTCCTTTTGAATACATATGCAGCCTGTCCGATAGCGGGTATGCACCCGCCAGTTTCACGGAGGGCGTGAAATTGCGAACGGACCGTCTTACAGAACAAGGGGGGGTGGATATACAAAAAGGACACCAAATCCGGTGTCCTTTTTGCATATTGGCTCAAGCTACCAAAATAGCTAACGTTTTATTGTGAATTAATCTCTGTCCACCAAAACAACGTTGACGGTTATGCGCCAATAAGGATTTGCCGCCGACGAAATATAGTCGCAGTAAAGACAAAATTGATAGTCTTGCGTATATCCCGTAAAGCCTACCGAGCCGTCGCCGTCGTCCCACGAGAGCTCGGAATATTCCGTCTGTTCTTGGTCGTAGTTCAGGCTTGCGCCGGCGTTGGAGAAAGCTTGCATGAGCGCGTTGACTTCGGCGAGTTTTTCATCGGCGGTTGTCGAATAGAGTTTGTATTGCGCTTCCCATTCGGCGTTGTCCGCGTCTCTGGTGGAGTCGTAGCACCATTCGCTATAGAACAAGTCGCCGTCGGGTGCGTCTACGCCGGAAAGTCCCGCTCGCTCCCGCTTTTTTCAAACATGTTAGGCTTTACTATGTCAAATTGATTTTTATTTTATATAATAATGTAAACCGTTACTAGGAGTTACCAATGATTGATAATATTAACAACACCAGCAAATTATTGGGTGATGACCTGAAGAAGGAATTGTTGGGAGCAGACCGAGTACGAGTCGCCGCGTCTTGTTTTTCCATCTTTGCGTATGCCGCGCGAAAAAGCCCTTCGGCAAGGCGCGTCTATACGCGAAAACGGCGTGCCGTTCGCCCTCGAAACCGCCGACAAAACGCAAAAAGAGACGCCGCTTAGGCGACGTCTCTCGTGCTTGTCGGCAGCGAATACCCTCTTACATCAAGGGGTCTTCGCAACCAACCGACCACATGGGCCAATCAGTCTTCTCTCTTGATCTCCACTTCTATATCCCAGTACTTCTGTGAAACGTACTTGACGTAATGGACGCTGACGTACACCTGGTACTCGGGATTTCCCACCACGTACGCGCAAAGGTTGAAGTCGTCCATATCCTCGCCGTTGGGGGTATACACCTCGTCGAAATCGGCCACGTGCGTGCCGCTGTCGATCTTGGCGCCCGCGTCGTAGAAGGCGCGGCAGAACTCGCGCACGTAGTCCTGATACTCGGCCTGCGTATCCGAATACAACTTGTATTTCACGTCCCAGTAGGGATATTCGCTATCACGCGAATTGTGGTCGCTATCCCACCATAGGCTGTAGAACAATTCGCCCTGCGGCGCCGCCACGGCCGACAGACCGACCGCCGCGATATAGTCGCTATCCCACGCGGACACGTCGATTTTGGCGATGTAGCCGTCGAGGAACGCACGCGCCGCCGCGTTGCCCGTGCCGTAACTCAACTCGGTCACCTCGAAGTTGACCTTGTTGCGGGTGGCACCCGTCGAGCCCGCGCCCATCCTGCCCTCGTAGGCGTATTTGAGGCACGCTCCCGTCACGTCGTCGATGGTGACTTCCTCGTGGAAGTAGAGGTTATATCCGTAGGCGTTGGTACTCTCAAAGGTGTACTTCTTGGCCGCACGCCCCGCCACGGTCACGGTCTCTTCGGTGTTGTAGGAGAGCGTCTCGCCCGCGAATTGGAATATATAGCCCACGTTGCCCCTGCCGAGCATGGTGGGCGCCGAGCCGTCCGCCGTAAAGGTGGGCGTACCCATTTTGTGATACTTACCGTCCCAGATAGACGTATAGGGATAGAGGTAGGTATTATCGTAGAGTTTCTTGTTGAAACTCTCGTAGGGGTCGTTGGCGTAGAAATAGGTGCCGTCCGAAGCCACGGTGGTCACCGCCTGCCCGTCGGGACTTTGCGCCACCACCTTGTAGGTGTCGCCGATGGCCGTCATAATGTTCTCGCGCGTGGCCATCGTCTTGGTGAACACGGTGGCGTCCTGCGTGCCGCCTTGCCCGCCCTCGTTGCCGGAGGGAGTGGTGCTGCCGCCGTTGCCGCCGGTGCCCGTATCGGGTTGGGTGGTGCCGCCTTGGTTCGTACCGCTGCCGTTGCCGCCGCCGTTGCTCGTGCCTTGATTGTCGCCCGTTTGCGTTTGGGTGTTCGTGCCGCTGCCGTTGCCTTTATCCTTGTCGCCGCAAGCGAACAAAGTGAAGGTCAAAGCCAGCACCAAACAGATTGCTATCACTAATACAAGTTTTTTCTTCATCGTCTACTCCTTTGGTCGATCAACTACACGCTTTCGATGGGCATATCGATCTCGTCCGTGAAATCGGTATAGACGTCCTCGCAGGTATAGGTCGCAAAATCCTTGTCGCCTTCTTTGTAATACAGCACGGCGTGCGTCTTTTGGTCGATCTTCATCGTGGCCTCATACTCGGTGAACGTATACACGTCCACGTTGCGGGAGCCGTGGTACACGTCCTCGGTCAACGCCGCTTCGTCTTCGATGCAGAACCAGTAGTCGCCCAACACGCCGAAAATGCTCACATAATCGGTGAAATCTTCCACGCCGTCGTACAAGTAGTAGTAACTTCCGTCCAACTCGTACTGGGTCTCCTCGCCCGCGCACTCGTAGACTTTGGCGTTGCCATGCACGGTGGCGTCTACGTAATAGACGTAATCCGCAATGGTGTCGCCGCTCTCTTTCTCCTCAGAGAAGAAAGTGTATTTGATTTTGTTGTTTTTGATCCAAATCTCGTACACGTCGCGCGAATAGTCGGTCTCGTTGACCAAACGAACGGAGAGGCCGTTCTCGCGCGCCGCTTCGGCAATCACGGCCGCCGCCACGTCGTCGGGACTGTGCTTGGCTCCGATGGTGGTCAAGTTGGACGCCACCTCGGGCAACACCACGTCGTAACCCACCGTAAACTCGGTTGCCACGTGGCTGACGACGTAGGTGTAATCGACGGCGCCCGCCGGATACAGGTTGTCATAGAAGAACAGCACAGCGCCCGTTTGCTTATCCATCTTGATGAGGTACTCCTCTTCGTAACCTTGGGCCGGCACGTCTTTCTTGGCGTACTTGTCCGCGGCTCTGGAGAGATAGGTCTCGGAGGTCTTGGTGAGACCTTGGAGGTTGGCGTATTGCGCGCCCAACGTCATATAACTGTTGATGAGCTGGCGCAAAGCCGTCTTGGCCGCGTCGGCCGAAGTGTAATCGGCATCTTCGCCGTACGCCACGTTGTGCCGTTTCCAACTGCCGTTCTGCATACGGTAATCCACGTAGTATTCCGCGCTCTCGCCGAAGTCGAAATAGGCCGACTCGTTGCTGCTGACGATGAAGTACACGTCGCCTTTGGCCGCGAAGGTATAGGTGCCCAAATTGTTGTTGCTGACGTTGCCGTTGGCGTCCACGCCCGCGCCCAGTGTATAGGTCACGCGGAAGCCGTTGGGGATAAGCGCGTCCACGATGGCGCTGTTAGTTGCGTTGGGATAGTCCGCAGTGATGGAAGTACCCGCGCTTGCGCCGCCTTCGTTACCGCCGCCTTGTTGGCCGCCCTCTTGGCCTCCGCCCTGGCTACCGCTGCCTTGACCGCCCTCTTGGCTACCGCTTTCGCTACCGCCTTGGCCTTGGCCGCCGGGAGTGGTGTTGCCGTTGCCGCCGATGTTTCCACCGGAGACGGAAGGCAGGGTGATGGTTGGATTGGTGTTGAATTCGACGCATTCCATAGTCCAGGATTCAGTTGTACCGTCCACCGTCGCGGAATATTCCCATTTTAAGCAAATGGACGTGGATTTATCCACATAGCAAGAATACGAAGCACGCACCATATTGAGACCTTCGCCGGCAACCGCCGCCGCAGAAAAACTGAACTTGTCGCAAGAACGTCCGGCAACGGTTGCCGACGTCTTGGTTGCTTCGCTCATAGAGGAAACAAAACTTTGATAATAGGTCATCCAACTGCTGTACGTAGCGATATACGCTCTCATCGCGTCCAAGACTTGTTCGCGCGTGTAATACTCGCTGTAAGCAGTCGTCGTCTTTTCCCATTCCGCGTCCGCGCCGTTCTTTTCGTACCAATCCATACGATCGGCGTTGCTTACGTCATAGTAGTACTCGTGCCCGCCGTCGGCTACGTAATACACATCTCCTTTTGCGCCCAAAGTGATCTGCGTCGCTTCAGTGTTTTCCAACGCGCCGAGGTTGTATTTGATGAGATACCCGTTTCCTTGGCGCATGGTTTCAAGTTGGGTGTTGACAACCGAGGCTTGGTAATCAAAAGACGCCGTACTCTCGTTTCCGTTCCCGCCTTCACTCGTGTTGTCGGAGTCGTCGTTGACATCGGTTTTACCGCAAGCAACCATAACGCAAACGAGCGACAAAACGATACTCATGACAAGAACGAATAGCAATATTCTCTTTTTCATTGTTTTTTCTCCTTTTTATTTATTTTCTTTATCGGCTTTATTTTTCTTCTTTTTTACAAGTACGACCACCACGACAACTACCGCAATGACGGCAACGATAATGATGAGCCAAATGAAAATGCAAAGTCCCAAAGGTTGCGGACAGAAGTGGCAGATCGGACAATCGCTCTTGGGCAGTTTGTCGAGGATAGAGCCTTCGCCGTCATCTCCGTTGTTGTCGGTAGCCGGCGTATCGTTTATAACGATATCGTCCGATCCGAAGCCGATGACTTTGCTGTAAGCGGAATAAAAATCATCCTGTCCCGCTTGTACGACAAAGTAGCGCGCGCGAAGTTCGATCTCCGTCCCCGCGGCAACGGGTTTGCCCGGCTCTGCAAGATAGAGGAGCGCCGCCGTCAGTTCTCCCGTCGTGACGTCGCCCGCGACGTGCAGGTCCTTCCACTCGCTCGTGCCTTTCACTCTCGCTTCCACTTCCACGCGGAAGGTGCCGTTCGCCGCGGCGACCCGCGCTTTTTGCTCCGCAACCGTTTCGGGCACGGTAAGCGTAAACGCTACGACGGGATTGTCGTTGAATTTCTCTTCCGTCATTCTCAGCCCCGTGATGGTGGGCGCGACCACGTCGCCCGACTTGAGCGGTTCGACCTTCTCCGCATCCTTGCCGTAGGCGGCGACAGCCGACCAATCGGAGAAGGTGTGTTCCGTCTCGTTGGTCTCGGAATTATACGTCGTGACGACGAACCGCACGCGGCTGTACATCGTATGTTCCGTCCAGTCGATCCGAACTTCGAAATCGCCATCGTGTTCCGTATACGTATATTGCGACGGACGGAGTTGTTCTTTGACGCCGACCCAGTTTTCGCTACCGTTCCAAAGGCTCGCAGCCATTCCGCGATAGAGCCATATGTCGTTGACGATCTGGGTATCGTAGAGCCCGCAATCGACCACGTCCCATTCGCTGAACTGCTGTTTGCCGTCCTCGTCCGTGCCTAGCGTCCCGCAGGGTGCTGCATCCCAATAGGCGTTGTGGTGCCAGCCCGACACCGCATCGTTCACGTCGTCCAGCGCCCAGTCGATTTGAATGCCGAGATAGATCTGGTCGTACTCCGTGACGCCGCGGGAAGCGAGATACGCCGATTCGTCGCCCGAATCGTGGTAGGCCACGAAAAAGGCGTTGATCTCGTTACTCATACTGTACGCCATACCGAGCGTCGTGGGACTGTCGCCGATGTTCTCCTTGGTGAGGACGACGTTTTGGGGCGCAACGAGCGTAAAGGGAAGATCCACGTCCGGGGCGGCGTACGCCGTTTGAGGAACGGCGACGACGGTCGCCGCAAGTACGATCAACGCAAGCACGAAGATCGCCATGGCAAAACTTGTCTTTTTTATTGTTTTATTCATTGTTTATTATCCTTTTGGGAAATGATTTCTTATAATGCTTCCTGGACGGTGACCGTAATCGTCACGGTTACGTATCTTTCTCCGTCTATCCAAACTCTGACGGTTTGCTCTCCGTCCGCTACCACAAAACCGTCAAGGTCGATCATATCTTTGGTCACAGGCGCAAGTCCGTAGACGGCAAAACGTTCTCCGATCGGGAAGTAATCATAGATGAGCTCTTTGTCCGCACGGTAATAATACGCTCCATCGAAGATCTCATCATAGATAATACCGAGTATTTCATAGTAATCGCCCACTTCCGCGACGTCCGCGTCCAGCGTAAGTTCAGCGTCGGAAAACGCTTCGTCCCACATTCTTATACAATGATCGTCATCGGCGTCTTTCAGAAGAGCAACCGAGGGTACCGACACGAGGAAAGAGTACTCTTCTCCCTTGTAAACAAAGGTGAGTTCCTTTTCTCCTTCAAAGAAGTTTATTTCTTCCAGCCCGTCCACGAGATCGTAGATATTTCCGGCGGTGAAAATTCTCCGCATAATGCCGATGGACTTACCTCCGCCGATATCGTAGGAGGCGCTTTCTATCATCCGGATCGTTGTCCCGGGCAGGATTTTGCCGTCTACAGTGAACCAGGCGCGGGCGTCTTGTATTGAGAAGTCCGCGTCAAACGGGAACGACTCGCCATTATTATATAATAAGGAATCTAATTCGTAAGATACGGCGGGATCCCCGGTGACGGTATAAACTACCGCGTCGTTCGCGATCATTCCCTTTGCCTTGCCGTCTTCAACGCTCGATGCGGTCTTATAAACGCCGACGGAATCGTTTTCGCCCAACGCACCGGAATAGACGACGACTTTCCCGTTTCCTTCCCGCCAATTCCACTGACTTCCGATGATGCTTTGTTTGTAGAACATCGCAACGACGTTGCCTTCGCCGTCAACCGCGACTTTCGTCGCAAGACACCTGACGTCGGTCAGCTCCAGATCGGTCGTCCCGTCCCAAAGGATAAAGCCGCCATTCCACTGATACTCTCCTGTGGGAGTAATGTTCTCCCAATCCACGTCAAATGGGACCTTCGCGTTTAACGTAATCCCTTGCGTTTCAGCCTCGGCAAGCGTCCAGTTGCCCAGTCCTGCGAAGTCGTTGACCGAAAGCGCTCTGTCTTTGGTCGAACCGTCGGTCGTCCAATAATAGTCCGCCAACGTCTCTCCGACGGTCCTGCCTCCGCTCAAATCCAGCACAAGATAGGACGCGCCGTTGAGTACCGAATAATAGGGCATCTCTCCTTCCATCAGGCTCAGTCCGTCTTCGCCTGTCAGACGCAGTCGACACGTCTTGTCCCCGATGGTGTATTTCAATACGGATTCCGTATGATTGTTGAACGTGATCTCCGTTACCTCATAGTCTTCTGCGGGGATCAAAACCCTTGCCACAGTGTCGTCGGTATATGCTACGACGGCATAGAGGTCATACTCTCTTGTATTCTCATTGCCAAAATAGGCAGGGGCAACCCCATCCGCTCTCATTTCATAACCGCTTTCGTCGATAACGACCAGCCCGATCACTTCGGCGATCTCTTTCTCGGCGGATGTACCGTCTATACCGTCCTTACCGTCTTGTCCGTCGGTTCCGTTGGTACCACGGGCAAGCACGTTGGTCGTAATGCCGTTGATGACCCAGTACCCGTCTTCGTCAATCCCGATCGTCGGAGTCGTTCCGTCCTTGCCGTCCTTACCGTCTTTACCATTCACGCCGTCCTTTCCGTCTTTACCGTTCTCTCCGGGCGCACCGTCTTGTCCGTTGGTCACGGTGAAAATATAAGTGTCGCCGTTCGTATACGTAACGGTATACGTATCGACCGAGCCTTCCGTCGTCTTTACAATGGAAGAAATACCGTTCCCGTCTTTGCCATTGACGCCGTCCTTACCGTCTTTACCATTCACGCCGTTTGTTCCGTCTTTACCGTTCTCTCCGGGCGCACCGTCTTGTCCGTTGGTCACGGTGAAAATATAAGTGTCGCCGTTCGTATACGTAACGGTATACGTATCGACCGAGCCTTCCGTCGTCTTTTCAATGGAAGAAATACCGTTCCCGTCTTTGCCATTGACGCCGTCCTTTCCGTCTTTACCGGGGGCACCGTCTACACCATCTTTACCGTCTTGTCCGTTACTCCCGTCCGTACCGTTCGTTACGGTAAAGGTCGTTGTTTTTCCGTCCGTAAAGGTCACGGTGTATGTATCCGTTTTTCCGTCACTCGAAGTCTTTTCGACGGACTCGATACCGTTCCCGTCCTTTCCGTCCTTACCGGGTGCGCCGTCCGCGCCGTCTTTACCATCGGTACCTTTCTCGCCGTTTTTTCCGTTGACGCCGCTTTGTCCGTTCTTCCCGTCTTTCCCGTTGGTAACTGTAAACTGCGTCGTCGTTCCGTCTGTAAATGTGATTGTGTAGGTGTCCACCGCGCCTTCGGTCGAGGTTTTAGCGATGGATTCTATCCCATTGCCATTGGCACCATCCGTCCCGTCGCCGCAAGCCACAAGAGAAAGCATGAGCACGACAGCCAGAGCGAGTGCTACGATAAGAGAGAGAGTTTTTTTCATAATACCTCCATATATTTAATAAAGCTATCTCAAACCGTCGGCGTCCCGATAAAGTTTGGATAGCAGTTCAAAACGATTTTTTACGCCGAACTTGGCATAGATAGCGCGGGAATGCTTTTTGACGGTGGACTCGGTGACGAACAGTTCGTTCGCCGTTTCCGCCCGCTTTCGCCCCTTGAGAATGGACGCAAGCACTTCTCTCTCCCGCTCGGTCAGTTGTCCCGACGCGGACGCGGACTCGACGATATAATGGATATCGGCATCATCGAAAGAAAGTGCCTCTTCGTCGAGCACACACTCCTCTACGACGCCGTTTTCTCCCTCGTTTATTTCCACAATGATAAGCGCAAACTTCTTTCTCATATACAGATATTATAGAAAATAATAGCCCTTTGCGAAAGCGTGAAGGGGGTGACCTTTCGGCTACTTTTCATCAAAAAAGGGCTACTTCCTATGAAATAACCCTGTTCTCACCCTATTGAGGTATGAAATTTCGCGCGTTTTTACTTGGTGGAATACAACAAAGAAAGCAGTTCCGAACGGGAGGAAACGTGCAACTTGGTATAGATGGACGCTATATGTTTTTTCACGGTAGACTCCGAAATGAACAGTGCTTCGGCGATCTCTTTGCGCTTTTTCCCCGCAAGTACGCAGACAAGCACTTCTTTTTCTCTTTCGGAAAGATCTTTCACCACAGGACGGCTAAGAATCGACTCTATCTCAGTGTCGTCAAGACTCGTTTTTACGTCCGGTTCCATTGCAGAGGGGACTTCCGGCTCGGCTTTTACTCGCTGTTTTGCTTTTTTCTTGGACATAACGAGGACACAAGCAAGTCCGGCAACAAGTAACGCGCCGATGACGATCAAAGCGATGGCATAAGCGGGGAACTCTTTCTTTTTTCCTTCCGCTTTTTCTTCCTCTTCAACGATAGGGTCGGCGTATATGATCTTCGCCGAATCGCTTGCGCCGAGCGCCGTATCTGCGTCTATCTTATCCGCTCTCAACGGGAAAAGTTCTGCGACGTATTCTTTCGGAACCGTCGACGCGGACGCAAAACTTATATGCGAAGCGGTATCCTTGTATTCACGCTTATAGCCGTCCGTATCTGCTTGTTTGGGATCCGCAAAATAGCAATATCCGTTTTCTTCCGCAGGTAGCTCTCTTTCCGTGACCAAAGCGTCCGCCACGACACAACCGTACGTTTTCACATAGGGGATGCTCCAAACGGAAGACGGGTAGAACTTGTATTCATAATCCGCCTCGCCGTATTTGTAAAAGTCTTCCGCTTTCGTTTCACTCACGTTGTCCGCGACCGAGCAAAACGCGAATTCGAGATTGCGCGCACCGATATCCATCGTTTTGGAATAGTCCGTAAACACTGCGCCGTAGGCGTTTTGCGCCGTGTTGCGCGTAATCGTGGTGTTCACAAGAAGCACGTCTTCGGGATCGTTGAAATATAGCGCGCCGCCGATGCCGCCGCAAGAAGATAAGCTCTTTATATCATAGTATTTTTGCGGAGTCGCGACGTTGCCGTCAAACACGCAACCGTCGATTTCTCCCGTGCTTGCGGACAGCGCGACAGCGCCGCCGTTTGACGCGTGATTAGCGGAAAACACACAATCTAACAATCTCAAATCACAACCTATATAACAACACACGGCGCCGCCGTTTGCCATATCCGGATCGTATAATTCTTCAGCCCCTTCATAGAAGTGATTGCCTTCGTTTTGATTAAACGTACAGCGATTGCACGTGACGGTCGTTTCCGTTGCGAAAATCGCTCCGCCGCCCTGTGAATAATCACTCGCACCCGAGACGTTGTTTGCGAAAACGCAATCGTCAAAACATAGCGACACGTTTCTGCCGTGTCCCTCGCTGTAAACCGCGCCACCGCCATATAATGTGGCGTTCCCTGCAAACTTGCAATCATAAAAACCAAGTTCCGCTTGGCAGGTCGAATTGTCGCCATATTCATAAAGAGCGTACGTGTTGCCGGAGTAGTCGCCGTAATAGAGGCGAACGGCCGCGCCTTGCTCGTGCATATAGCCGGAGAATTCACAGCCTAAAAACTCAGCTTGAACGTTACCTTTGCACATGATGGCGTACTGCGCTTTCAGCGTATAGTTTGACACGGGATCGTTTGTACCTTCGTCATAAGTCAAATCCCAATCTGCGCCAACAATCGAACTTACGTCTTCTCCGCCGTCAAATACGATGTCTTTAAAGCGTATCGCGCTGAAAACCCCCGCTACTTTTGTGCCTTCAATCAAGAAACTACCGCCCGAAAAATGCGCTTTTTCTCCCTCTTTGCCGCACTTTATCGTAATGTTTTTGTCTATAATGAGCCTTTCAGCTTCATGCACGGCTCCGCCTTCATTTAGATGGAAAACAATGTCACCAACCATAATCACGGCTCCGTCGTCGGCGTTTTTAATAGCGCGAAGCAAATCGCTCCGCGTTTCAATGAGTTGCCCTTCCGCTTGCGCCACGTCACCGCCCATGTTCGTCAAAACAAATATGCTTGCCAGTAGTATTATGGCAATCATCGCAACAAAAAGAAATCCTGTTTTGTTTATTGTCCTTTTCATGTTTTTCTCAATAATCGACGGCGCCTTGTCCTCATCGTTGTTTCTTAAAGGATATCCAATCCGTCTCGGGTTCATTATATCAAATCTGTGTAAAGATTTCAATATTAGTAGATTATTTTCAGTTCGGCAGATTAATACAATTCTAAGGTGCCGAAAATCGGGACAGCTTTTTTAGGGTATAAAAGGGCTAAAAAATCGACGTCGTAAGTTTAAAACCTACATGATCGGAAAACGTATAAAAAGATAGCTCTAAAACGCAACCTTTTTGTCCAACTTTTCGATTGCATAAATATTTCGTTTTTGTGCGATCGCTCGTCCTTTTGAATACATATGCAGCCTGTCCGATAGCGGGTATGCACCCGCCAGTTTCACGCAGGGCGTGAAATTGCGAACGGACCGTCTCACAGAACAAGGGAAGTTAACAGAAAAGGGATATCCTGTCCGATAGCGGGTATACACCCGCCAGTTTCACGCAAGGCGTGAAATTGCGAACGGACCGTCTCACAGAACAAGGGAAGTTAACAGAAAAGGGATATCCTGTCCGATAGCGGGTATGCACCCGCCAGTTTCACGCAGGGCGTGAAATTGCGAACGGACCGTCTCACAGAACAAGGGAAGTTAACAGAAAAGGGATACCGTATATGGTATCCCTTTTCTGTT